>NZ_JBFTLX010000078.1:0-33341 GCF_056396665.1 Cupriavidus sp. 05T313
GGCACGCAGCACGGCACGCAAAGTAAAGACCGGGCAGAGTACTTCCCTGAACCGATACCGTAGCGTCTGGGAGATGCGCGCGGATGGTTGGATGAACCTGACCGACGATCTTGGACGGCTGGTCAATCTTGGGAAGGAGTGCAAGGAATTCATCGAGCGCCACGCCCGGGTGAAAGAGACGCTGACCACGCTTGAGCCGATCGAAAGGTTCTGGGCGTTTCCCGGGTACCGGCTGTTCGAGCAACTGATCCTCTGGTTCGAATCCGGTGACCTGATCCGGCTGAATATCGCGGTGCATCGCATCAATCGCATGCTGGCGAGCGATACCTATCGGCATCAGAAGCTGTCCCTGGATGCGGAATCGGAAGAGCCCTCCGAGATCGAGACCGAGGAGGAACTGCAGGCGCAGATCGCGCGGCCGTACTTTGAAGTGCTGATTGTCGACAATATGACGCGGGAAGACGAAGAAGCCCTGCGCCGGCGCGTGCAACGCAAGCAGCGCGTGGATGATCCCTTTGTCTGGGATATCGTTGTCGTGCCCAGTTTTGAAGATGCGCTGATTGCCACGCTGTTCAACTTCAATCTGCAGGCTTGCGTGATCCGGCATGGCTTTCCGTTCAAGTCGGAGTACGAGCTGGACCTGCTGCGCACGTTCCTGGAAGGCCTCGACGAGGGCATCGAAGAGCAACCCGAGTCCGAGCGTGGTCCTCTGCTGGGTCAGAAGATCGCGGAACTGCGGCCGGAGCTGGACCTGTACCTGGTCACGGACGTCAAGGCGGAAGAGATCGCGTCGCGCCTGGGTGAAGTCTTTCATCGGATCTTTTTCCGGGAAGAAGACCATACCGAGCTGTACATGTCGATCATGAAGGGCGTCTCGGAGCGCTACAAGACGCCGTTCTTCACCGCACTGAAGGAATACTCGAAGCAGCCGACGGGCGTGTTCCACGCCTTGCCCATCGCCCGCGGCAAGTCGATCATGAACTCCAACTGGATCCAGGACATGGCGCAGTTCTATGGCCTGAACCTGTTCATGGCCGAGACCTCGGCCACCTCCGGCGGGCTGGATTCGCTGCTCGATCCCATCGGCCCCATCAAGGTCGCGCAGGAGTATGCGGCCCGTGCCTTCGGCGCGCGGCGCACGTTCTTTGCCACCAACGGGACTTCCACGGCCAACAAGATCGTGGTCCAGGCGCTGATCAAGCCCGGCGACATCGTGATGGTGGACCGCAATTGCCACAAGTCGCACCACTACGGCATGGTGCTGGCGGGCGCCAAGGTCGCTTATCTCGACTCGTATCCGCTGGACGACTATTCGATGTATGGCGCGGTGCCGGTGTCCCAGATGAAGCGCACGCTGCTGCGCTTCAAGCAGGCAGGCACGCTCGACAAGGTGAAGATGGTCCTGCTCACCAACTGCACCTTCGATGGCGTGGTCTACGATGTGAAGCGGGTGATGGAGGAGTGCCTGGCAATCAAGCCGGATCTGATCTTCCTGTGGGACGAGGCCTGGTTCGCATTTGCGCGCTTTCACCCGACCTATCGCCAGCGTACCGGCATGGATTCCGCGTCGCGGCTGCGCCGCGAACTGGACAGCGAAGAGTACCGCCGCCGCTACGAAGCGTTCACCGAGTCGTTCTCCGGGACGGACTGGGACGATGAAGAGAAGGTCGTCGCGACGCGCCTGATGCCGGACCCGGATCGTGCGCGCGTGCGGGTCTACGCCACGCAATCCACCCACAAGACGCTGACCGCATTGCGGCAGGGGTCCATGATCCACGTCTGGGACCAGGATTTCAAGGACAAGGCCGAGGAAGCGTTTCATGAGGCATACATGACGCACACCTCAACCTCGCCGAACTACCAGATCCTGGCCTCGCTCGATGTCGGCCGCCGCCAGGTGGAGCTCGAAGGCTATGAACTGGTCCAGCGGCAGGTTGAACTGGCGATGACCTTGCGGGAATGGATTCATTCGCATCCGTTGCTGAAGAAGTACTTCCAGTTCCTCAATGTCTCGCGCGTGGTACCTGCCGCCTACCGGCCTTCGGGCATCGATGCGTACTACAGCCCCGAATCCGGCTGGGCGAATATGGAAGCCGCCTGGCGGGTCGACGAGTTCGCGCTGGATCCCACGCGCCTGACGCTGTCTATCGGCACATCCGGTATCGACGGCGACACCTTCAAGAACAAGTACTTGATGGACAAGTACGGCATCCAGATCAACAAGACCTCCAGGAATACGGTCCTGTTCATGACCAATATCGGCACCACGCGATCGTCCGTCGCCTACCTGATCGAGGTCTTGATCAAGATTGCCCGGGAGCTGGACGAGCGCACGGGGGATATGAGCATGATCGAGCGCCGCCTGCACGAAAAACGCGTGTCCTCGCTGACGAAGGAGCTGCCGCCGTTGCCGGACTTCTCGCATTTCCACTTCGCGTTTCGCAGCGTCTGCAACAGCGGCCAGATCGAGACGCCGGACGGCGATATCCGCAAGGCGTTCTTCATGTCCTACGACGAGGAGAACTGCGAGTACCTCAACATGGCCGAGGTGGCCAGGGCAATCGGCAAGGGGCGCGAAGTGGTATCGGCCTTGTTTGTCATCCCGTACCCGCCGGGATTCCCGATCCTGGTGCCGGGGCAGGTGATCAGCTCGGAAATCCTGGAGTTCATGCAAGCGTTGGATGTGCGCGAAATCCACGGCTACCGCCCGGAACTCGGGTTCCGCGTGTTCAACGATGGCGCGCTTCAACAGCTGGCGCTACAGGCCGCGGGTGAAGCCGCCGCAGCGGTTGCCGCCGCCGCGAAGGCGTCGGTTTCGACGGTCGTCGAGGTGTCCACGGCGACGGTGGATGAGGTTGCCTCGGCGGCGCCGGGAGACCGTCCGGCACCAAAAAAGTAGAGGCGCGGGAGGCCGGCATCGACGCCCGGCTTCCCGCGACAGAGCCGAAATCGAAAGAAGAAAAGTGCCGGACCTGGAATCCCAGGGGCCGCGGGATTCCCGCGTCCAGCCGGTGCGGCATTCGCCAGGAGAAAACCGCAATGGAAAAAGTCCGTAATGTGTCAGATCTGCGCCTGATGTTCCACCGGAACGAGAGGCCAATCTACTTTATCAGTGCCACGAACTTCAACCTCCTGGGCATCGACCAGTGGGTCAACCGCTTCAAGTACATCAACTACATCGACTGCTTCGACGGCCGCCATCCGAACGTCTTCGTCCCGCCAGCGCTGCCGCATGAAGAGTTCACCTCGATCGAGGATATCAACAACTATCTGCTCCAGCACAAGGATGTGGTGGAGTTGATCGAGCAGCGCGGCGGCAAGCCCGCCGCCACCTTCCTGATGTTCGACGAGAAGACGGAGGAGCTCGCCGACGAGCTGGGTCTCGACGTCTGGTTTCCCCCGGCGGCGCTGCGCAGCCGCTGCGACAACAAGATGGAAACCGTACGCATCGGCAACAAGGCCGGGGTGGCGTCGGTACCTAATGCGCTGGAGAAGGTCCAGAGCTATGCACATCTGATGCAGATCGCGGAACGTCACGGGCTGGGGCGCGATCTTGTGGTGCAAAGCGCATTCGGCGATTCCGGGCATACCACCTTTTTTATCGCGAACGAGGACGATTTCAACAAGCACAAGGATGAGATCGTCAACGACCCCGAAGTCAAGATCATGAAGCGCATCAACTGCCGGGGCGCGACGCTGGAAGCGTGCGCAACGCAGTCCGGCACGCTGGTCGGCCCGCTCCTGACGGAGGTGGTGGGCGCGCGGGAGCTGACCCCTTACAAGGGCGGCTGGTGCGGCAATGAGATCTTCCCTGGCGCCTTCTCCGAAGAGGTAAGGGCGAAGGCGCGCGACATGGCCTTCCGTTTCGGCAACCAGTTGCTGGAGGAGGGGTATCGCGGCTATTTCGATCTTGATTTCCTGATCGACGTCGATAGTGGCGAGGTGTATCTCGGCGAGCTGAATCCCCGCATCTGCGGCGCCAGCCCGATGACCAACCATGCGGCTTTCGCGTATGCGGATACGCCCCTGTTCCTGTTCCATCTGCTCGAGTTCTCGGGGGTGCCCTTCGATCTCAATGTGCGCGAGCTCAACGAGCGCTGGGCCGAGAAATCGTTTATCGACGGATGGTCCCAGCTCGTCATCAAGTACACCGATGACAATGTCGACGTGGTGACGCACGCGCCGCCGTCCGGCATCTACCGCATGGCTGCCGACAGCTCGGTGTCCTATCACCGCTTCGACTTCAACCGGCGCGAGATCGAGAGCGAGCGCGAGGCGTTCTTCCTGCGCATCACCGGTCCGGGCGACTACCGCTATGAGGGCGCGGACCTTGGCATCCTGATTACGCGCGGCCGCTCGATGGACGATGACTTCAAGCTCAACGAGCGCGCGCATCACTGGATCCGGGGCATCAAGCAGTACTACGCCGCCAAGCCCCTGGTGTCGTCGCAAGCCGAGATGGCGCCGCAGCCTGGTGCGTTCAAGATCTTGTAGGTCCAATCCCCCGGGGGTGAGACATTCATGCGTTGTACTTTCGAAGCGATCAGCGAGGATTTGCCCGGCGCGCAATGGCAGAACGTCTTCCGGCAGTTCTGGCCCGGATACCGGCAATGGTATCTGCGCGACGGGGACCGCGCCCGCCCGGGCTTCCTGATGTGTCGCAAAGCCTTGCGCAACCATATGCCGGAACTCGTTCCCACCTGGGAGCGGCTGGTTGAGCTTGCCGGCGGCGGCGACGTCGAGGCGCGTTTCCTGTCGATGTGGGGGCCGCCCCCCTACATCGCGGGTTGCGCACAGGCGGTCTGGTTGCCCGTGCCGGGCCGCCAGACCGCAGGCGCCACGCCGGCGCTACTGCGCAACTACGATTTCGCGCCAGCCCTGCTCGAAGGCGTGTGGCTCGCATCGAGATGGCATGGCCGTCGGGTCGTGGCGGTCAACGACTGCTTGTGGGGCGCGCTTGACGGCATCAACGAAAGCGGCCTTGCCGCTTCGCTGTCCTTCGGGGGCCGCCAGGCGGTCGGCCACGGCTTCGGCATTCCGCTGGTGCTGCGCTATGTGCTGGAGTTCGCCGAGAGCGTCGAGGATGCCGTGGAGATGCTCTCGCGCATTCCCGTGCACATGAGCTATACGGTGAGCCTGCTCGATCGCCGGGAGCACTGGGCCACGGTCTTCGTGACCCCGGACAAGCCGGTCGAAGTGGTACGCAAGCAGGCGGTGAGCAACCTGCAGCAGGGCGTCGAGTGGGCGGCGCACGCCACCGCGACGCGGGCCGAGATCAGGGAGGAAGCACTGGCGGTGGCGGTGCGGCAGGCCGAGGACTCCAAGGATGTCCTGCGCGCCTTGCTGCGGCCGCCCCTGCTTCAGACGTCCTACGGGCGCGGGCACGGCACTTTGTACACCGCGGTCTATCACCCCTATGACGGTTCCGTCGAAATGGTCTGGCCCGATTCCTTGTGGCGGCAATCATGCCAGCATTTCCTGCCGGGTGCCCGCATGATCGAGTTCGACCTGGAAGCCACGGCGCTGCCCCATGCGGTGGTGCCGGCACGCCGGTGGACGCTCGACGACGTCGGCAGCTTTCAATGAGCCTGGCGGGCGCGTAGCCATGGATGCATAGGAACGATCAAGTAGCGGCAAGGATGTGCAGCCAGGGTGCGCCCCGGCCACGCACCGGCCATCCATTACCTGGGACACAAGCAGGACGCGATCCGGACCGGACCGCGGGGGCCCCGTATTGCCTGCAAGACACGCGGTGGGTATCCACTGCGGATCACAGGCTGAAGAATATCCAAGGAGCAATCATGAAGAAGAAGCGTCCAATCACCACGTATATCGTCATTGCGATGATACTCGGCGTCCTTGTCGGCTACAGCTGTCACCAGGCATTCCCCGACCCCGGCACCGCCAAGGAGATCGCTGGCTATATCTCCGTCTTTACCGATATCTTCCTGCGGYTGATCAAGATGATCATCGCGCCGCTGGTGTTCTCGACGCTAGTGGTCGGCATCGCGCATATGGGCGACGCGAGCACGGTGGGCCGCGTTGGCGTGAAGGCGCTTGGCTGGTTTATCGTGGCTTCGTTCCTTTCGCTTTCGCTTGGGCTGGTACTCGCCACGGCCCTGCAGCCCGGACACAATATCGGCTTGCCGCTGCCGGACGTGGGCGCGGCGACCAATCTGAAGACCAACGCGTTCACGCTGAAAGACTTCATCACGCACCTGGTACCGAAGTCCGTGGCGGAGGCCATGGCCACCAATGAGATCCTGCAGATCGTGGTGTTCTCGATCTTCTTCGGCACCGCGCTGGCCGCGCTCGGGGAGACCGGCAAGCGGCTGGCCGGCGTGATCGACGATCTTGCGCAAACGATGCTCAAGATCACGGGCGCGGTGATGTGGATGGCGCCGCTGGCGGTGTTCGCGGCGATTGCCTCGACCGTGACCACGCAGGGCTTGGGCATCCTGATCACCTTCGCCAAGTTCATGGGCAGTTTCTACCTGGGTCTTCTGGTGCTCTGGGGCTTGCTGATCCTGGCTGGGGTCTTCTTCCTCGGCAAGCGGGTGTTCGCGCTGATCCGCCTGATCCGCGAACCCTTCCTGCTGTCGTTCTCCACCGCGAGTTCCGAGGCCGCTTACCCGAAGATGCTCGATGCGCTGGACCGCTTCGGGGTCAGCCGGAAGATCTCCAGCTTCGTGCTGCCAATGGGCTATTCGTTCAATCTGGACGGCACCATGATGTACTGCACGTTCGCCGTGCTGTTCATCGCCCAGGCGTACGACATTCATTTGCCGATCAGTACGCAGATCACCATGCTGCTGTTGCTGATGCTGACCTCCAAGGGCATGGCGGGTGTGCCGCGCGCATCGCTGGTGGTGATTGCGGCCACGCTGAACCAGTTCGGTATTCCGGAAGCCGGCCTGCTGTTGATCATGGGCGTCGACCAGTTCCTGGACATGGGGCGTTCGGCGACCAATGCAGTGGGCAATTCGATCGCCGCGGCGGTGGTTGCGAAATGGGAAGGCCAGCTGGCGAGCGAGTCGGAGCTGGAAGCCCAGGGCGGCGGAAATGTCCCGGATGCGCGGGCTCCGCTCGGCAAGCCGGGGGCGGCGCAGGCATAGCCGGTGCCGGTATCCGGGAGCAAACCGGGGCTGCCATATGCCATAGGCCATATCGGCAGCCTCGCGCCAACGATCAGCGTAGGAGAATCCATGCATTCCAACAAAGCACGCGGGCAAGGCCGATTCCGGCAAGCTGCGGTGTGGGCTGTCACCGCGCTGTGCGCGGTGCTCTTCACCGGAGCCGCTTTCGCGCAGCAGGCCGGGGAGCTTTCCGGTGCGCTCAAGAAGGCGAAGGAGGGCGGTACCCTGACGATTGCCTATCGCGAATCGTCCCTGCCGTTCTCATATCTCGACAAGCTGGGCAAACCTGTTGGCTATTCCATCGACATCTGCCGGGCGATCGTGCAGGCGGCGGCTGCCGAGGTGGGACGCGACGTGGGCATTCAATGGGTGGCGGTCACGTCGGAAAGCCGCTTCGACGCTGTCATCTCCGGCAAGGCCGACCTGGAGTGCGGCTCGACCACCAGGAACGGCGAGCGCCTGAAGCGCACGGCATTTTCCCCGGTGATCTTTGTCGCCGGGACCAAGCTTATGGTGCCGCGCGGCTCGCAGGTCAAGACCTTCCGGGACCTCAAGGGAAAGTCTGTCGTCGCCACCGGCGGTACTACCAATGTGGACGCGCTCGAACGGCTCTCCGCCCGTTTCGGCCTGCAGTTGAATATCATCAAGGCGCGGGATCACGCCGACGCTTTCCAGGTATTGCTGCACCATGGTGCGGATGCTTATGCGGGGGACGATGTGTTGCTGTAYGGCTTTCTCAGCGGCGGTCCGGCGGCGGGGAAGTTTGTGGTGACGCGCGATTTCCTTTCGTACGACCCTTACGCGATCATGTTCCGCAAGGGCGATCCGCAGTTTGCCGCCGTGGTCGACAAGGCTGTCCGGGATCTTGCCGCGTCCGGGGAGTTGGAACGAATGTACAAGCAATGGTTCATGGACAAGCTGCCCACCGGCGAGCGCCTGGGCTTGCCGATGAGCGCGCAGCTCGATGAACTCATTCGCGCGACGCCGGATCGGGCGGAATAAGCGATGCGGCATGGCGGGACGGTCAGTCCCTCGCGCCATTCGGACGAATGATGAACAAGACAGAGCTTCTCTCAAGAATGGCGACGGGAGCCCGCCTGCGCATTTCGTGCAATCCCTGGGGCGTCCCGATCCAGGGGGCCTTCCTCGATGAGCCGGGGAGGCCGGGGGGACTGCTGCATATTCCGCAGTGGCAGATCCTCCGGCTGGTTCGTTCCGGCCTGCTGCGCTGGAGGCGCGAGCCACGGGCGGCGTCCAGCGAGCTGATTCTCAGCGCTTCCGGCCTGGCCGCCGCCAGCCGGAAGCCCGTTCCCCGGTAGCCGGGGAGCGGGGTCCCGCGGCTCAGCGGTGCCTGGCGATGAAATCGCGCAACTGCGGATAGATCTCCTCGCGCCACCGCCGTCCCGAAAAAATGCCGTAGTGACCGCAACCCGCCGCGGTGATGTGCTGTTTGCGCGTGGCCGGAATGCCGGCGCACAGGGCATGTGCGGCGGCTGTCTGGCCCGCACCTGTAATATCGTCCAGTTCCCCCTCGATGGTCAGTAGCGCCGCGCCCTTGATGTCAGCGGGGCGCACCGGCTTGCCATCGATTTCCCAGGTGCCTTCGGCAAGCCGGAATTCCTGGAACACGTCACGGATGGTGTCCAGGTAGTACTCGGCCGCCATGTCGAGGACGGCGTTGTACTCGTCATAGAAACTCACATGCGCCTGGGCGTCGTCGAGATCGCCCTCGACGAGGTTGCGGTAGTAGTCGTAGTGCGAGGAGAGGTGACGGTCGGGATTTGTCGCTACAAAGCCGGCATGCTGCAGGAACCCCGGGTAGACCTTGCGCCCGTGGCCCGGATAGTTGGCCGGCACGGTATGGATCACATTGTTCTCGAACCACCCGAAGGACTTGTCGGTGGCCAGCGTGTTCACCGCGGTCGGGCTGCGGCGCGCGTCGATCGGGCCGCCCATCATCGTCATGGTCCTGGGCGTCGTCTCGCCCGCCGAAGCCAGCAGGGAAATGGCCGCCAGCACGGGCACCGCTGGCTGGCATACCGAGATCACGTGCAGCTTCTCCGCGCCGATGTGACGGATAAAGTCCTGTATGTAGCGGACATAGTCGGTCAGGTGGAAGGCGCCTTCCTCGACGGGCACCATGCGGGCATCGACCCAGTCGGTCACATAGACCTTGTGGTTGCGCAGCAAGGTCCGCACCGTATCGCGCAACAGCGTCGCATGGTGGCCGGATAGCGGGGCGCACACCAGCACCACGGGCTCGTCCTTCAGCAGCCGGATGGTCGCAGGATCATCCGCATAGCGCTTGAAGCGTAGCAATTTGCAGAACGGCTTCTGGACAATGGTCTGCTCCACGATCGGGACGTCCCGATCGTGGCATTGCACCGACTTGATATCGAACGAGGGCTTCTTGTAATCCTTGCCCAGCCGGTAGAGCAGTTCATAGCCAGCCGCCAGCCGCGTGGCGCAAGGCACGAGCGAGAGCGGACTGAGGGGGTTGGTGAGGGTCCGCGACGTCGCTTGCGCCAGGGCGGTAAGCGGCAGCAGCATGGCGCTCTTGAGTTCGTGGAACTGGTACAGCATGAGAAATGCCTTGTGAAGATCTAGTGTGAGAAACGGGCCGGATTGCCGGCGTCAGCCGGCCGGCGGCGGGAAACGGATATGGGCTGGCGGAGTTCGGCCGCTACTCCTCCGCCTGCACCTTGTCGTAAGCGATCTGGAGCCGGCGCAGCTTGGAGTACAGCGTCTGCTTCGGTATGGACAGTGCCTTCGCGGTGGCGGCGACATCGCAGTTGTGGCGCTTGAGTTCCTCCATGACAACGACCCGTTCGAACTGCTCGAGCTGCTCGGGCAGGCTGTT
This sequence comes from Cupriavidus sp. 05T313, assembly GCF_056396665.1. NCBI lineage: Bacteria > Pseudomonadati > Pseudomonadota > Betaproteobacteria > Burkholderiales > Burkholderiaceae > Cupriavidus > Cupriavidus sp. 05T313. The sequence goes on from NZ_JBFTLX010000078.1 coordinate 9,997, forward strand.
GCCGGGTTCGCTGTGGCTGTGATGCAGATCGAAATCGTCGGACAAGAGGCCGAGCACGAAGCGGTCGGCGACATTGCGCAGCTCCCGCACATTGCCCGGCCAGGAATGGGATAGCAGCACGTCGAACTGGGCGTTCTCGAGCACAGGCGCCGGACGGCCGAAGCGCGTTGCCGCCTGCAGGATGAGGTGCTCGAACAGCAGCGGGATGTCTTCGCGGCGCTCGCGCAGGGGCGGCAGGTCGATGAAGGCGACGCCAATGCGATAGTACAGGTCGGCACGGAACTTCTTTTGCTCGCTGAGCAGTTTCAGGTCCTCCTTGCTGGCGGCGATCACGCGGCAATCCACCGCGATGGATTCGTTGGAGCCCACGCGCTCGATGGATCGCTCCTGCAGCGCCCGCAGGAACTTGACCTGCACCGACAACGGCATGCTCTCGATTTCGTCGAGGAACAGCGTCCCGCCTTGTGCATGCTCGAACTTGCCGCAGCGGCGGCGCGTGGCGCCGGTGAACGAGCCGACCTCGTGCCCGAACAGTTCGCTTTCGGCCAGCGCCTCCGGCAAGCCGCCGCAATTCAATGGCACGAAGTTGGCGCTCCGGCGCGCGCTGTGGTCATGTAGGCAGCGCGCGACGAGATCCTTGCCGGTCCCCGTCTCTCCGTAGATCACCACATCGGCGGGCGCATTGGCGAGGGCGCGTACCGCGCGGCGCACGCGCTCCATCTGGGCGGAACGGCCGATCAGGCAGGCCTGGATCCCGCGCCAGCCCTCCAGTTGCTCGCGCAGGCCGCGGACCTCCAGGCTGAGCTTGCGGCGGTCGGCCGCGCGCCTGACCACAGACACAAGATGATCGGACGAGCACGGTTTCTCGATAAAGTCATAGGCGCCCACGCGCATGGCTTGCACGGCCATGGAGATATCGCCATGGCCGGTCATCAGGATCACGGGCAGGTCGCTGTCGAGGCCCAGCAGCTCGCTTAGCCAGGCCACGCCGCTGATCCCCGGCAGCTTGACATCGCATACCACCACGGCGGGCGCGCCGAGGCTGATGCTGCTGCGCGCCTGCTCGACCGAGGCGAAGCCGTCGACCTCGAACCCTGCCAGCTCAAGTGCCTGCGAGCTGCCTATCAGCACATCCTCTTCGTCCTCGACGAAGATCACGCGGATGGGATGGGTGTCGGTCATTGATGTTCCCCTTTGGTGGGCGGCGCCAGCGGCAATTCGACGACGAATTCGGCACCTCCCTGCGCCAGGTTGCGGGCATACAAGCGGCCGCCGAACTCGCGCACGATGTGCGCCGAGATCATCAGGCCGAGTCCCAGGCCCTTGCCCGCCGGCTTGGTTGTCACGAATGGTTCGAACAGGCGCGGCAGCACATCGGGATGGATGCCGGCGCCCGAGTCGCGGATGGTGAGCTGGCATTGCCCCTCGTGCGCGGCCGCGTGGATGTCGATCCGCCTGGCCGCAGCGTCCGACAACGCATCCGCGGCATTGCCCAGCAGGTTAATCAGGACCTGCTCCACGCGTACGTCGTCGGCCAGCACGCTGATGTCATCCGGGGCAATCGCTACGTTGACGGTGATATCCAGTTCCCGCATCCGGCTGGTCACGACAAAGAGCGCGTCCTGTATCACCTGCCGTACTACGACCGGCCGCAAGGGTTCCTGGGACTTGTGCGCAAACACTTTCAGCTGTTGCGTCAGGCGGCCAAGACGGTTGATGAGGTTGGCAATGCGCTGGAGGTTGCCCGCGGCATCCTTGAGCCTGCCTTTTTCCAGCAGCACGGCAGCGTTGTCCGACAGCGTGCGCATTGCCGCCAGGGGCTGGTTCAGCTCGTGCACGACCCCGGCGGACATCTGCCCGAGCGCGGCCAGCTTGCCGGCATGGACGAGGTCGCTTTGCAGCGCGCGCAGTTCGGCCGTGCGTTCGAGCACCTTGGCCTCTAGGCTATCGTGGGCTTCCCGCAGCGCGCGCTGCGCGGCCTTTTGCTGTTGGGCGGCGCGCCGGCGCTGGGCAACGACGAGGATCAGCAGCAGCAGGACCATGCAGGCCAGCAGGGCGCCGATGGCGGCATTGCGGGCGAGTGTGCGCGCGGGCAGTTCGTCGTCCAGCAGCACGATGCGCCAGAGGCCGTGGTTCACCGTGCGCTCGGACGCCAGGTAGTCCACGGCATCCAGATGCACGCGGCGGGTGTGTTCGTCCAGCCTGGCGCGTACCTGCCATTCCAGCGGCATCAGGTCGGATTTGCCATAGGTTCGCGCCTGCGCGGCCTCGGCCAGCATTGCCGCCGTCATGGGCGCCAGGGGCCGCAGCCGCCATTGCGGCAGCGAGGCCAGGATCACCACATCGCGTGCGTCGACGACAAGAACCTTGCCGGGAATCTGTATCCAGTTCCGCTCCACGGCGTCGAGGTTGACCTTGACCGTGGCGACGCCGCGCTGCGTGCCGCCTTGCTGCAGCGCGTACGCGAGATAGTAGCCGGGCCGGCCGGAAGTAAACCCGACGCCATAGAAGCGGCCCTGGCCGTGCGCGAGCGCATCCCGCATGTAGGGGCGGAACGAAAGGTCGGCGCCCACTGGCGTTCCCGGCTGGTCCCAGTCCGCGGCGGCCAGCGTCATGCCGGAGCGTTGCGTCACGTACAGGTTGTCGGCGCCGGCGGTCGCGGTGATGCCGTGCAGGTAGCGGCTGACCTGATGTTTCAGCGCCGCGTCTTCGGGCCGGGCGAGCAGGTCGAAGACTTCGGTGGTGGATTCCAGCAGCGAGGGCAGGTAGTCGAACCGCGACAGTTCACCGTCCAGCCGTGCGGCGACGACGTCAAGCCGATGCTGTGCCGCAACGCGCAATTGATCGAGACCGACGCGCAACGCCATGGCATAGGAGAGCCAGGCGGACAGAGCGATCGCAATCAATGCCATACCGCACCCGATCATCATGCGCATACGGCCCAGATTCATGTCGCGTGCCCTTTCTCCGCGGTCCTCGAACTCGCAGGATGGTTCGTCCCGGTACTGGGGGGGGAGGTACAACCCTTGTCCGCCCTGATACAAGTCATGCAAGTCATGCAAATCAGGATGATCAAGTGTACTCCCGGAACCTCCCCGGGCAGCACCCGGGTAGAACCCGAAGACAGGATCTTGCGCGGTGTCGCGATGCAGCATTCTTGCGGCCCGGCTAAGCGTAGTGGAGTTCGCGCGTCTTGCCGCGGAACACCCGGTACGAGAACACCGTGTAGCCGGCGATCGCGGGCACCGAGATGCAAACGCCCACCAGGATCACCTTCAGGGCTTCCGGGCTGCTGGCGGCCTGCCAGATCGTCAAGCGGTGGATGACGACATAGGGGAAGATGCTGTAGGCCAGGCCGATGAAGCTGAGTACAAAGACAGCGATCAGCAGCACGAAGGGCAGCCAAGCCACAGGCCCGCGCACCAGCCGGGTCTTCAGCAACAAGCGCACGGCCATCAGCATGACGCCGGTTGCCATCGGGATGGCAAGCAGCGCGATGATCTGCGGCAGCACGAACCAGCGCTCGCGCACCACGGCGCTGATCCAGGGGGTGGCCACGGAGATCAGCGCGAGTCCGCAGGCCATTGGCGCCCATGCGATCTTCGCCCACTGTATGGCGCGCTGCTGCAGTTCGCCCTCCGTTTTCATGATGAGCCAGCACGCGCCGAGCAGCACATAGGCCATGGGCAGCGCAATGGCGATGGCCGCCGCGAACAGCGGGTAGTTCCAGCCGTTGCCGAAGCCGCTGATGTAGCGGCCCAGCATCCAGCCCTGCGAGACCGATGCCAGGGTCGAGCCGGCGAAGAAGAGCCTGTCCCACATCGGCTTGTGCGCGCTCCTCACCTTGACGCGGAAGTCGAACGCCACGCCGCGCAGGATCAGGCCGACCAGCATCAGCGTGACCGGCAGGTAAAGCGCGGTCAATATCAAACCGTGCGCCTTGGGGAAAGCCACCAGCAAGATGCCGACGCCGAGCACAAGCCAGGTCTCGTTGGCATCCCAGAACGGACCGATCGAAGCCACCATGACAYCCTTCTCGGCGGGCGTGGCCCGGTGCATCAGCATGCCGACCCCGAGATCGTAGCCGTCGCTGATCACGTAGACCAGCATGGCCACGCCCATCAGCGCCATGAAGATGACAGGCAGGGCGTCGTCTAGACGCATCCAGGTCATAGGGGGCTCCCGGTTGGCAAGGCATGTGGGGCAACAGCGCCGGATGGCGTGGCGGGCTGCGCGGCCGCATCGCCGCCAGGCAGCGCCTCCGGCTTTTCCGCCAGGTACTTCAGTACGCTGACATAGGCAACGATCAGCGCCAGGTAGACCGCGACGAACAGGGACAGCGTCAGTGCGATATGCGGCGCCGGCACGTTCGACGCTACGTCGGCGGTGCGTACCAGGCCGTGGACGATATAGGGTTGGCGGCCGATCTCGGTGACGTACCAGCCGGCCACCGTGGCAATCCAGCCGGAGAAGGTCATGCCCGCAAAGCCCCATAGCAGCGCGCGCGGCAGGCGGTGCGGCTGCCAGCCGGCGCGGCGGTAAAGCCACCAGCCCAGCCAGCTGCTGGCCAGCATCAGCATCCCCATGCCCACCATCACGCGGAAGGCGAAGAACAGCGGCAGGACGGGCGGATGCGCATCGAACGTATTCAGGCCGCGAATCTCGCCGTCCGGGTGATGCGTCAGGATCAGGCTGGCCAGCTTGGGGATCTCGATCGCCGCGTGATTCGTACGCAACTTCTCGTCGGGGATGGCAAACAGCAGCAAGGGTGCGCCACGCTCCGTGTCCCAAACGCCTTCCATTGCGGCGATCTTTTGCGGCTGGTGTTCGAGTGTGTTCAGGCCGTGCATGTCACCCACGGCGATCTGCAACGGGATCGCAGCGGCGGCGAGCGTCAGTCCGACGCGCAAGACCCTGGGCGCCGATAGCGGCGCCGTGCCCCTGAGCAATTGCCAGGCACTCAGYCCCGCGAGCAGGAAGGCGCAGGTCAGAGTGGAAGCGAGCAGCACGTGCGCGAAGCGGTAGGGGAAGGAGGGGTTGAAGATGACCTCGATCCAGCTCCTGACGTGGAACTCGCCATTGACGATTTCGTAGCCTTGCGGCGTCTGCATCCAGGAATTAAGCGCCAGGATCCAGAAGGCGCTGAGCGTGGTGCCGAACGCAACGAAGAAGGTGGACAGCAGGTGGACACGTTCGCTCACCTTGCCGTGCCCGAACAGCATCACGCCGAGAAAGCCGGCTTCGAGAAAGAACGCGGTCAGCACCTCGTAGGCAAGCAGGGGCCCGGCAATGTTGCCCACCGTTTCCATGAAACCCGGCCAGTTGGTGCCGAACTGGAAGCTCATGGTGATGCCGCTGACCACGCCCAGCGCAAAGGTCAGGGCGAACACCTTGGTCCAGAAGCGATAGGCATTCAGCCATGCATGGCGGACCTGTGGCTTGTCGCTGGCGAGGTAGCGCCAGCGGAAGAACAGCAACAGCCAGCCCAGCCCGATGCTGATGGTCGGGAACAGGATATGGAAGGTGATGTTGGCCGCGAACTGCGTGCGTGCCAGCAGGATGGGATCCATGTGTCCGGGTCTCCTCCGTGGGGGGATGATGGGGACGCTGCGAAAGGCGCGGCGTCCCGTTGCGCGTCACTGCATATGCTGCCCACCGTTGATGGCGATATTGGCGCCGGTCACGAAGGCGGCTTCCTCGGAGGCCAGGTAGATGATCAGGCCCGCCACTTCCTCCGGCTTGCCCAGCCGGCCCACCGGAATTTGCGGCAGGATCTTCGTGTTCAGGATGTCCTCGGGAATGGCGGTGACCATCTTGGTGCCGATATAGCCCGGGGAAATGGTGTTGACCGTGACGCCCTTCCTGGCCACTTCCAATGCCAGGGCCTTGGTGAAACCATGCACGCCGGCTTTCGCCGCCGAGTAGTTGGTCTGGCCGAAGGCGCCTTTGGAGCCGTTGACCGACGACACGTTGACGATACGGCCCCAGCCGCGCTCCACCATGCCATCGGCCACTTGCTTGCTCATATTGAACAGGCTGTCCAGGTTGGTGCGCAGTACGGTGTCCCAGTTGACCTTGTCCATCTTCTTGAAGGTCATGTCGCGCGTGATGCCGGCGTTGTTGATGAGCACGTCGACCGGGCCGGCCTGCTCCACGACCGCTGCCACAGCTTGCGCGCATGAGTCGATGTCGGCCACGTCGCAGGGGACCGCAAGGATGTCGTACCCGCGTGCCTTCATCTGCTGAACCCATTCGCCATGCGTGGTATTGCCGGGCGAATAGGTCACCGCGACCCTGTAGCCGGCATCGGCCATCTTGGTCGAAATGGTTTCGCCAAGGCCGCCCATGCCGCCCGTGATCAGTACTACGTGTTGCTTGCTCATGTTTTTCTCCTTGTTGTGGGATGCTGTCTTAGCGCTCGATGGCCAGCGCCACGCCCATGCCGCCGCCGATGCAGAGCGAGGCCAGGCCGCGTTTGGCGTCGCGGCGGACCATTTCATGAAGCAGCGTGACCAGGATGCGGCAGCCGGAAGCGCCGATGGGGTGCCCGATGGCGATGGCGCCGCCGTTGACGTTGATCTTGCGGGTGTCCCAGTCCATTTCCTGGTTGACCGCGCAGGCTTGCGCCGCGAAGGCCTCGTTGATTTCCAYCAGGTCSAGGTCGTTGACGATCCAGCCCGCTTTGTGCAAACAGCGCTGCGAAGCCGGCACCGGACCCATGCCCATGATGGTGGGATCGATCCCTGCCGACGCGTAGGCCGCGATGCGCGCCAGCGGGGTCAGGCCCAGTTCGCGCGCCTTGCTCGCCGACATCAGCAACACCGCCGCCGCGCCGTCGTTCAGCCCGGACGCGTTGCCGGCGGTGACGGTGCCCGCCTTGTCGAAGGCAGGCCGCAGGCCCGCCAGGGCTTCGGCCGTGGTGCCGTGCTTGATGAACTCGTCGCTATCGAATACCACCGTGCCTTTCTTTGAGACGATGGAGACGGGCACGATCTCGTCCTTGAACTTGCCGGCCTTCTGCGCGGCCTCGGCCTTCTGCTGCGATGCGGCCGCGAACTCGTCCTGCTGGGTGCGCGAGATGTTGTAGGCCTTGGCCACGTTCTCGGCCGTGGTGCCCATGTGATACTGGTTGTACACGTCCCACAGGCCATCGACGATCATCGAGTCCGTCAGCTTCCAGTCGCCCATGCGCTGGCCGTCGCGAGAACCCAGGAGCACGTGCGGCGAAGCGCTCATGTTCTCCTGGCCGCCGGCGATGACGATGTCGGCATCGCCGCATTTGATGGCCTGGGCCGCCAGGTGTACCGCCTTCAGGCCGGAGCCGCAGACCTTGCCGATGGTCATGGCGGGCACGCCGACCGGCAGCCCCGCCTTGACCCCAGCCTGCCGTGCGGGATTTTGCCCACTGCCTGCGGTCAGCACCTGGCCGAGCAGGACCTCGTCGACCAGTTCCGGCTTCAGGCCGCTTCGCTCCAGCAAGGCCTTGATCACGGTAGCACCGAGTTCCGGGGCCGGGACCTTGGACAGCGAACCGCCAAACTTGCCGACCGCGGTTCTGGCGGCGGCAACGATAACGACGTCTTCCATACGATTCTCCTGCGTAGAAAAAGAGGGACTGACGGACCGGCCGGATGTCGCCGCCCGATCCTGGAATGGAACTCAGTGCAGCTTCACATGGGGTTCCGTGCGCCGGACGATCGAGCGGGCCAGCGTGTCGAGCGCGACCTTGGYGAACCCATGCAGTGCCAGCTCGTGCATCTTGTAGAGCGACAGGTACATCAGCCTGGCGAAGCGGCCCTCGACCATCATGCTGCCGCCGATGGGCCCCCCCATCATGCTGCCCACCGTGCTGAACCCGCCCAGGGATACCAGGGAACCGAAGTCGCGGTAGCGGTAGTCCGTCAGCGGCTTGCCGGCCATGCGGCGGCGGATCTGCTTGACCATGTGCGAAGCCTGCTGGTGCGCGGCTTGCGCGCGCGGCGGCACGAAGCCCCCCTTGCCTTGATTGGCCTCGGGCCAGGCGCAGGCAGCGCAATCCCCGATGGCGAAGATGTTGTCGTCGCGGCTGGTCTGCAGCGTCGGCCGGACCATCAACTGGTTGACGCGATTGGTCTCCAGGCCCGCGATATCCCTGAGGAAATCAGGCGCTTTCACGCCCGCCGCCCACACGACCAGTTCCGCCGCGAGGCGCTGGCCATCGCCGAGCAGTACGCCATCGGACAGCACCTCGGCGACCTTGGCGCCGGTCAGCACCTCCACGCCGAGCTTGCGCAGCAGGGCTTCCGTGGCGCTCGACAAGCGCGGGGGCAAGGCCGGCAGCACGCGGGGCGCGGCCTCGATCAGGGTGACCCGGATGTCCTTGTCCGCATCGACGCGGTCCAGGCCGAAGGCCACAACCTCGCGCGTGGTGCGGTGCAGTTCCGCCGCCAGTTCTACCCCCGTCGCGCCGGCGCCGATGATGGCGACGTGGAGTTGCTGGGCCAGCAGGGGCGTGGCCTGCGCGTGCGCGCGGATGCAGGCATTGACCATGCGCGAGTGAAAGCGCAGCGCGTCGGCGGGACATTCCAGCCGCATGGCGTGCTCATAGACGCCGGGCGTGCCGAAGTCATTGCTTTGGCTGCCGACGGAGATGACCAGGGTGTCGTAGCCAAAGGTGCGTTGCGGTGTGATCTGGTGTCCTTCATGGTCGACGTAGGGCGCCACGAGCACCTCGCGGCGTTCCCGGTCCAGGCCCACCATTTCCCCGACGCGGTAGCGGAAGTGATGCCAATGCGATTGCGCCAGGTAGCCCACCTCGTGGGCACTCATGTCCATGCTGCCGGCGGCGATCTCGTGCAGCTTGGGCTTCCACACATGGGTGCGGGTCTTCTCGATCAGGGTGACTTCGGCGTGTCCGCGCCGGCCGAGCGTGTCGCCCAGCCGCGTGGCCAGTTCAAGTCCGCCCGCGCCGCCGCCGACGATGACGATGCGATGGGGCCACGCCGTGGACGGGCTCCGATGGTTGGGGGCTGATGTCATCACGGTCCGCCGTTCACCGGTTCAATGTGGTACTGGCAACCGGCATGTGCGTCGCGGCCTGGTCGAGCACCACCTCGGGGTCGTCGGCCTCGCTGTCCGACTCGTTGTCCAGCGTGCGATGCATCCGTTCGACATCTAGGTCGCCGGTCCATTTAGCCACCACCACCGTGGCCACGCCGTTGCCGATCAGGTTGGTCAGGGCGCGCGCCTCCGACATGAAGCGGTCGATGCCGAGGATCAGGGCAAGGCCTGCTACCGGGACATGCCCGACCGCCGACAGCGTGGCCGCCAGCACGATGAAGCCGCTGCCGGTGACGCCGGCAGCGCCCTTGGACGTGAGCAGCAGCACCGCCAGCAGCGTGAGTTGCTGCGTCAGGCTCATGTCGGTGTTGGTTGCCTGGGCGATGAACACCGCCGCCATGGTCAGGTAGATGGAGGTGCCATCCAGGTTGAAGGAGTAGCCGGTCGGGATCACCAGCCCGACGACAGACTTGCGGGCACCCAGGTTCTCGAGCTTGGCCATCATGCGCGGCAGCACCGATTCCGACGAAGACGTGCCCAGCACGATCAGCAGTTCTTCCTTGATGTACCTGATGAATTTCCAGATCGAGAAGCCGTGGGCTCGTGCGATCCCGCCAAGCACGATAAAGATGAAGAACAGGCARGTCGCATAGAACGTCGCCATCAACTGGCCCAGTTGCAGCAGCGAACCCACGCCATACTTGCCGATGGTGAAGGCCATGGCACCGAACGCCCCGATGGGCGCGACCTTCATGATGTATCCGACGATGGTGAACAGCACGTGCGAGAACTTCTCGATGAAGTCGAACACCAGCGTGCCGCGCCCGCCGAACTTATGCAGGGCGAAACCGAACATCACCGCGAACAGCAGCACCTGGAGAATCTCACCCTTGGCGAAGGCGTCCACCACGGTGTTCGGGATCACGTGCAGCAGGAAGTCCACCGTGCCCTGCATCTTGCCGGGCTCGGTATAGGCGGCGATGCTCTTGGTGTCGAGGGTGCTGACGTCCACGTTCATGCCGGCGCCCGGCTTGACGATGTTGATGATCACCAGGCCCACCACCAGCGCGACGCCGCTGACGATCTCGAAGTACAGCAGCGCCAGCCCGCCGGTCTTGCCGACCTTCTTCATGTCCTCCATCCCGGCGATACCCACCACGACCGTGCAGAAGATGATCGGTGCGATGATCATCTTGATCAGCTTGATAAAACCATCGCCCAGCGGCTTCATCGCCTCGCCGGTCTGCGGGTAGAAGTGGCCCAGGATGACGCCGATGACGATCGCGGTGATGACCTGGAAATAGAGGGATCTGTAGAACGGCTTCGGATGATTGTCTTTGTCCATGGTGGTCTCCTGTTTTTGGTTCGCGATCGCTGTCGGCGTTCAGATGCTAGATCCCTGCCGCCTGCGCCGTGGCGCGCTGGGAGCCGGCATCGACCGTCGCCACCGCCGTCATGTTGACGATGCGGCGAACGGTCGAGGATGAGGTCAGGATGTGCACGGGGCGCGCGGCGCCAAGCAGAATGCCGCCAACCGTGATGCCGCCGCCCGCCGCGATGCGCATCAGGTTGTAGGAGATATTGGCGGCGTCGACGTTGGGCATCACCAGCACGTTGGCTTCCGTGACCAGGCCGGAGTCGGGGAACTCTTGGTCCAGGATGGGCTTGGACAGCGCCGCATCGCCGCGCATCTCGCCTTCCATGGCCAGCGACGGGGCGCGCGATTTCGCCAGCGCCAGCGCCTCGCGCATCTTCACCGCGGCCGGGGCGGTGGAGCCGCCGAAGTTGGAGTGCGAGAGCAAGGCCACGCTCGGCGTGATGCCGAAGCGGCGGACGGCTTCGGCGGCCAGCAGCGCGATGTCGGCGATCTGTTGCGCCGTCGGGTCGAGGTTCACGTGCGTGTCGCAAATGAACAGCTGGCGGCCGGGCAGCATCAACATCTGCATGGCGGCAAGCGTCTCGCTGCCGGGCTTCAGCCCGATCGTGTCCCGCACATAAGCCAGGTGGTCCTGGAAACGGCCCACGGTGCCGCACAGCATCGCGTCGGCCTGGCCTTGCCGAACCAGCATGGCGCCCAGCAGCGTACCGCGGCTGCGCACCTCCGCCTGTGCCAGCGCGCGCGAGACGCCGTCGCGGCGGCTAATCTGATAGTACGCCTCGGCAGCGTCGCGGTAGACGGCAGGATCGAGCGGATCGATGCATTCGCAATCCTCGCCCGGTTGCAAGCGCAGGCCGAATTGCGCGATGAGCTGGACAATCACGTCGGGACGGCCCACCAGCATCGGGCGCGCGATGCCCTCGTCGATGACCACCTGCGCGGCGCGCAGCACGCGCTCGTCCTCGCCTTCCGCGTAAATCACCCGCTTCGGCGCGCGCTTGGCGGCGGCGAATACCGGCTGCATGGCGCTGCGCGACTGGTAGACGAACTGGCCGAGCCGCTGGCGATACGCCTCCATGTCCGCGATCGGGCGCGTGGCCACGCCGCTGTCCATTGCCGCCTGGGCGACGGCGGGCGCGACGGCTTCGATCAGGCGAGGGTCGAACGGCTTGGGAATCAGGTATTCGGCACCGAAGCGCAGGCCGACCGCGCCGTACGCCTGGGCCACCACCTCCGGAATCTCCGCATGGGCGAGTTCGGCAATGGCGCGCACGGCGGCCAGCTTCATCTCTTCATTGATGGTGGTGGCCCCGACGTCCAGTGCCCCGCGGAAGATGAACGGGAAACAGAGGACATTGTTGACCTGGTTCGGATAATCCGAGCGCCCGGTGCCAAGGATGGCATCGGGGCGCACGGCCAGCGCATCCTCCGGCGCGATCTCTGGCGTCGGGTTGGCCATGGCCAGGATGATCGGGTCGCGCGCCATGGTCTTGACCATCTCTGGCTTGAGCACGCCACCGGCCGACAGGCCGAGAAAGATGTCCGCGCCGCCGATGATGTCGGCCAGCGTGCGCGCGGAAGTGTCCTGCGCATAACGCGCCTTGTTCGGGTCCATCTGCTCCTTGCGGCCGAGATAGACCACGCCGTTGCTGTCGGAGACGAACACATTGCCCATGGGCAGGCCCAGGCTCACGATCAGGTCCAGGCAGGCGAGGGCGGCCGCGCCTGCGCCCGACGCTACCAGCTTGACCTCGCTGATATCCTTGCCGACATGCTTCAGCGCGTTGAGGATGGCGGCGGCGGCCACGATGGCGGTACCGTGCTGATCGTCATGGAAGACCGGGATCTTCATACGCTCTCTCAGCTTCTTCTCGATATAGAAGCACTCGGGCGCCTTGATGTCCTCGAGGTTGATGCCGCCGAAGGTCGGCTCCATGCGGGCGATGGTTTCGATCAGCGCATCGGGGTCGTCTTCCGCCAGCTCGATGTCGAAGACATCGATGCCCGCGAACTTCTTGAACAGGCAACCTTTGCCCTCCATCACCGGCTTGCCGGCCAGCGGGCCGATGTTGCCCAGACCCAGCACCGCGGTGCCGTTGGTAATCACCGCGACGAGGTTGGCGCGCGACGTGAGGTTCATCGCCTCGGCCGGATCGCGCACGATCTCCATGCAGGCGTCGGCGACGCCGGGCGAGTAGGCCAGAGCGAGATCGCGCTGTGTGGCCATCGCCTTGGTGGGCGTCACGGAGATCTTGCCGGGCGTGGGATAGCGGTGGTAGTCGAGTGCGGCTTCGCGAAGGTTGTCGGTCATGGTTGTCTCTGTGGCTCGGTCGGGGCGCCGGAACGGCGGCAGACGTTCGTGCAATCTCTTGTGTGTGGCGGCACGACGCAAAGCGCTGCGTCGTGTGCCCGTGTCAATTTCCTTTTATTTCTTCTTCACCGGCGGCAGGTCGGTGCAATGGCCCTCAAACACCTCGGCGGCCATCCCGATCGATTCACCCAGCGTCGGGTGCGGGTGGATCGTCTTGCCGATATCGGCGGGCTCGCAGCCCATCTCCACGGCCAGGCAGATCTCGCTGATCAGGTCGCCCGCATGGGTGCCGACGATGCCACCGCCGATCACGCGATTCGTGGTGCTGTCGACGAGCAGCTTGGTGAAGCCCTCGTCGCGTCCGTTGGCAATGGCGCGCCCGGAGGCGGCCCACGGGAACACCGCCTTGCCGAACTGGATCCCTTCGGCCTTGCATTGCTCTTCGGTCTTGCCGGCCCAGGCCACTTCCGGGTCGGTGTAGGCAACCGACGGGATCTGGCGCGCGTCAAAGAAGGCGGGCTCGCCGTGCGCCGCCTCCGCCGCCACGTGCGCTTCGTGTACGGCTTTGTGCGCCAGCATCGGCTGGCCGACGATGTCGCCGATGGCGTGAATGTGCGAGACGTTGGTCCGCATCTGCTTGTCGACTTCGATGTAGCCACGCTCGGTGACGGCCACCCCGGCCTTCTCCGCGGCAATGGACTTGCCGTTGGGGCTGCGGCCCACGGCGACCAGCACCACGTCGTATACCTGCGGCGCGGGCGCCTCCTTACCCTCGAAGCTGACTTCGATGCCTGCCGGCGTGGCCTTGGCGCCAACCGTCTTGGTCTTCAGCATGACGTGGTCGAAGCGGTGAGCGTTTTTCTTCTCCCAGACCTTGACCAGGTCGCGGTCGGCACCCTGCATCAGGCCATCGAGCATTTCCACGACATCGATGCGGGTGCCCAGCGTGGAATACACCGTAGCCATTTCCAGGCCGATGATGCCGCCGCCCACCACCAGCATGCGCTTCGGGATCGACTTCAGCTGCAGCGCCCCGGTGGAGTCGACGACGCGTTCGTCGTCGGGCATGAACGGCAGCTTCACCGCCTGGCTGCCCGCAGCGATGATGGCCTTTGCAAACTTGACGACGCGCTTTGCGCCATCGGCTGCCACGACTTCGAGGTGATGTGGGTCGAGGAAGCTGCCCACGCCGGTGACCACCTCGACCTTGCGTGCCTTGGCCATGCCGGCCAGGCCGCCCGTGAGCTTCTTGATAACGCTGTCCTTGAACGCGCGCAACTTGTCCAGGTCGACCTCGGGCGCACCGTACTTGATGCCGTGGTCGGGCAGATGCGCAACCTCATCCATCACCGAGGCTGTGTGCAGCAGCGCCTTGGAGGGAATACAGCCGACGTTGAGACAGACGCCACCGAGCGTCTCGTAGCGCTCGACCAGCACCGTTTTCAAGCCCAGGTCGGCGCTGCGAAACGCGGCCGAGTAGCCACCGGGGCCGGCGCCTAGCACCAGCATCTCGCATTCCAGGTCTGCCGTGCCGCTATAGCTCGCGGCGTTAGGCACCGGCACGGAGGGCGCAGCCTTCGGCGGTGCGGCAGTCGGCGCCGCGCCGGCCGCCACACCCGTGGCCTCTACTATCAGGATCACCGAGCCTTCGCTGACCTTGTCGTTGACCTTGACCAGGATCTCTTTCACCACGCCGGCATGCGAGGAGGGGATCTCCATCGATGCCTTGTCGGATTCGACGGCAATCAGGCTGGTGTCCACGGCGATGGTCTCGCCGGGCCGGACCATGACCTCGATCACCGTGACGTCCTTGAAATCGCCGATATCCGGCACCTTGACTTCGACACGTTGGGTCATTGCAGCGCGCCCCTCAGAACAGCACACGCCGCAGATCGGCGAGCAGGTTGGCAAAATAGACGTTGAAGCGGGCAGCCGCGGCCCCGTCGATGACGCGGTGGTCCCATGACAACGACAGCGGCAGGGTCAGGCGCGAGGCCCAGTTCTTGCCATCGCCGGAGTGCTGCTTCCAGAAGCTCTTGCAGACACCCATGATGGCAACCTCGGGTGCGTTGATGATGGGCGTGAAGTTGATCCCGCCGATGCCGCCGAGCGAGCTGATCGTGAAGGTGCCGCCCGACATCTGGTCGGGCTTGAGCTTGCCTTCCCGCGCCAGCTTGGCCAGTTCGCCCATCTCCCGCGCGATGTCGGGGATGGACTTCTTGTCGACGTCGCGGATCACCGGCACCATCAGGCCGTTGGGCGTGTCGGCGGCAAAGCCGATGTGGTAGTACTGCTTGAGCACCAGGGTGTCGCCGTCCAGACTCGCGTTGAATTCCGGGAATTTCCTGAGCGTGGCCACCGCTGCCTTCATCATGAAAGGCAGCATGCTGATCTTGATGCCGCTCTTTTCCAGCTCCTTGTTCATCTGCACGCGGAACTGCTCGAGATCGGTGATATCCGCCTCGTCATGCGTGGTGACGTGCGGGATCACGACCCAGTTGCGGTGCAGGTTGGCGCCGGAAATCTTCTTGATGCGGCTAAGTTCCCTCCGCTCGACCGGGCCGAACCTGGCAAAGTCCACCTTGGGCCACGGCAGCAGGTCCAGGCCCGCGCCGCCACCAGCGGGCGCGGCGGCAGGCCTGGCGGCGGGCGTTATGGCGCCTCCCGAGCGGGCGAACGCCTCGACATCGGCTCGCAGGATGCGGCCATGCTCGCCACTGCCGCGCACCTTGCCCAGGCCCACGCCGGTCTCCCGGGCGAGCTTGCGCACCGCCGGTCCGGCGTAGGCGAGCGCGAAAGCGGGTTCGTCCACGCCACTCGAAGCTGGCGTAATGGGCGCAGGCGCCGCCGCGAGGACCGGAGCCGGCGCCGCGGATGCCACCGCCGGTGCGTCGCCGGTAGCCAGTGTCATGATGATGCTGCCYTCGCTGACGGYRTCGCCCASCTTGACGTGGATCTSCCTGACCACGCCGCCYWGCGGRGCCGGCACGTCCATGGTGGCCTTGTCGGAYTCCAGCGAMACSAGCGGRTCCTCSGSCTTSACCRKGTCGCCSACCTTGACGAASAMYTCGATCACCGGCACRTCCTTGWARTCGCCGATGTCGGGGATGCGCACTTCGGCCAGCCCCGCAGGCGCGCTGAGCGGCGAGGGCGGCGCGCTTACGCTGGGCTTGGCGGTGCCGGCCGGCACCGCCAAGCCGCACGTCCTTGAAATCGCCGATGTCGGGCACCTTGATATCAATGGCTTGGTTCATAGTCTTCAATCCTTGGCGTGTCAGACCGTCCACGGCGCTGCGCGCTCGGTGTCCACCGCATACTTGGCAATGGCCTCGGCCACCACCGCCGGCTTGATCGCGCCGTTATCGCTCAGCGCCTTGAGCGCGGCGATGGCAACGTGGTAGCGGTCGACCTCGAAGAAGCTGCGCAGCCTGGCGCGGTAGTCGCTGCGGCCAAAGCCGTCGGTACCCAGCACGACGTAGCGCCGTCCCGCGGCCTGCACGTATTCGCGTACCTGGTCGGCGTAGTTGCGCATGTAGTCGGTGGAGGCGATCACCGGGCCTTCATGGCCTTCCAGGCTGGACTCGACCCAGCTCTTGCGCCGGGGCTCGGTGGGGTGCAGCAGGTTCCAGCGCTCGGCGGCCATGCCGTCGCGGCGCAGCTCGTTGTAGCTGGTGGCGCTCCAGATGTCGGCGGTGACGTTGAAGTCCGCCTTCAGCAGCTCGGCGGCGGCGATGACCTCGCGCAGGATGGTGCCGCAGCCCATGAGCTGCACGCGCAGCCCGCCCTTGCCGGCCTTGCCGCCGTCCTTGAGCTTGTAGAGGCCCTTGAGGATGCCGGCCTCCGCGCCTTCGCCCGCGTCCGCGAGGCCGGGGTGCGGGTAGTTCTCGTTCATCAGGGTGATGTAGTAGTACACATCCTCCTGGTCCTGGTACATCCGGCGCATGCCGTCGCGCACGATGGTCACCACCTCGTAGGCGAAGGTGGGATCGTAGGAAACGCAGTTTGGGATGGTGCCGGCGATGATGTGGCTGTGGCCGTCCTCGTGCTGCAGGCCTTCCCCGTTGAGCGTGGTGCGCCCGGCGGTGCCGCCGAGCAGGAAGCCGCGTGCTCGGATGTCGCCCGCCAGCCAGGCCAGGTCGCCGACCCGCTGGAGCCCGAACATCGAGTAGTAGATGTAGAACGGGATCATCGGCACGTTGCTCGTGCTGTACGAAGTCGCAGCAACAATCCAGCTCGACATCGCGCCGCCCTCGTTGATCCCCTCCTGCAGCACCTGGCCGTCCTTGGACTCCCGGTAGTACATGAGCTGATCGGCGTCCTGCGGCTTGTAGAGCTGCCCGACCGATGAGTAGATGCCTAGCTGGCGGAACATGCCCTCCATGCCGAAGGTGCGCGATTCGTCGGGCACGATGGGCACCACATGCTTGCCGATGGCCTTGTCGCGCACCAGGGTCCCCAGCATCTGCACGAAGGCCATGGTGGTGGAGATCTCGCGCTCGCCGGTGCTGTCGAGCAGGCGCTGGAACGTGGACAGCGGCGGAATTTCCAGCGCATGCGACTTGCTGCGGCGGGCCGGCAGGTAGCCGCCCAGCGCCGCGCGCCGCGCGCGCAGGTACTGCATCTCGGGGCTGTCCTCGGGCGGCTTGATAAAGGGGATGTCGGCCAGTTGCGCGTCGCTGACCGGAATCTGGAAGCGGTCGCGGAAACCGCGCAACGCGTCCTGGGTCATCTTCTTGGCCTGGTGGGCGATCATCTGGCCTTCGCCGGATTCGCCCATGCCATAGCCCTTGACCGTCTTGGCCAGGATCAGCGTGGGCTCCCCGGTGTGCTTCACGGCGGCAGCGTAAGCCGCGAACACCTTCTCGGGATCATGGCCGCCGCGCGTCAGGCCCCAGATCTCGTCGTCGCTCATGTCGGCGACCAGCGCCTTGAGTTCTTCGTACTTGCCGAAGAAGTGCTCGCGTACATAAGCGCCGCTCTTGCTCTTGAAATCCTGGTATTCGCCGTCGACGCATTCCTCCATGCGCTTTAGCAGCAGGCCGCTCTTGTCCCTGGCAAGCAGCTTGTCCCAGCCGCCGCCCCAGACCACCTTGATCACGTTCCAGCCGGCGCCGCGGAAGACGGATTCCAGTTCCTGGATGATCTTGCCGTTGCCGCGCACCGGGCCRTCCAGMCGCTGCAGGTTGCAGTTGATGAYGAAGATCAGATTGTCGAGCCGCTCGCGGCCGGCCAGCGAGATTGCGCCCAGGGATTCGGGCTCGTCCATCTCGCCGTCGCCCATGAAGGCCCAGACCTTGCGCGCCGAGGTGTCCGCCAGCCCTCGGCCTTGCAGGTACTTGAGGAAACGCGCCTGGTAGATCGACATCAGTGGGCCCAGCCCCATCGACACGGTGGGGAACTGCCAGAAGTCCGGCATCAGCCAGGGGTGGGGGTAGGAGGAAAGCCCGGTGCCGCCGGTTTCCTGCCGGTACCCGAGCAACTGCTGCTCCGTGAGCCGGCCTTCGACAAAGGCGCGCGCGTAGATGCCCGGTGCGCTGTGGCCCTGGATGTACAGCAGGTCACCGCCGTGCTGGTCGGTGGGCGCGTGCCAGAAGTGGCCGAAACCGATGTCGTAGAGCGTCGCCGCCGACTGGAAGCTCGCGATGTGGCCACCGAGTTCCGACGACTCCTTGTTGGCGCGCAGGATGATGGCCATCGCGTTCCAGCGGATGATCGAGCGCAGGCGATGCTCGATGGCGCGGTCGCCGGTCGATTGCGCTTCGTCCTTGGGGGCGATGGTGTTCCGGTAGCCCGTGGTCAGCGAGCGCGGCACATAGAGGCCGTCGCGCCGCGCTTCATCGACCAGCGCATTGACCAGTTGGTTGGCCCGCTCGGTGCCGCGATGCTGCGTGACCGCCTGCAGGGACTCCAGCCATTCGGCGGTCTCGACAGGATCGAGATCGCCCGCTTCTCGTGCGCTCATATTGTCTCCACGTGTTTTGTTTTGAGGTGCGTCAGATGATGCTGCGGCAGAGGGATATAGCAATCGCCGTGCCATTGCCGGGATGGCCGCGGACGGATCGCAAGTCGTTGATTAAACGGGAAACTGTTTGTGCCGGCCGGGCGGCCCGGTTGTGATTCCATATTGCGGCGCCTGGATCGTTATGAGATTTCATGTGAGGGCATCAGGGATTACCCCAGTCTGCGCGGGGGCCAGTTGCTCCGGGCTGCCGCGCGGGTGCTTCGGCGATGTCTTCGGTGTCTTCGGTGTCCGGCAACTGCGTCGGGCTCAGTTCGCCTTCCCATTTGGCGACCACTGCCGTGGCGATGCTGTTGCCGATGACGTTGGTCGCGGTCCGGCCCATGTCGAGGAACTGGTCGATGCCCAGGATCAGCAGCAGGCCGGCTTCGGGCAGGTTGAACATCGGCAGGGTGGCCGCCACCACCACGATGGAGGCGCGGGGCACGCCGGCGATGCCCTTGCTGGTGACCATCAGGACCAGCAACATGGTGATCTGCTGCGTCAGGCTGAGTTCGATGTTGTAGGCCTGCGCGATGAACAACGCGGCGAAGGCCTGGTACATCATCGAGCCATCGAGGTTGAACGAGTAGCCCAGCGGCAGCACGAAGCCGGTCACCTTGTCGGGGACGCCGAACTTCTCCATCTGCTCCATGGTCTTCGGATAGGCGGCCTCGCTGCTGGCGGTGGAGAAGGCGAGGATGGTCGGCTCGCGGATCAGCTTGAGCAGGGTGAAGACCCGCCCGCCGAGGAACAGGTAGCCCGCGCCCGTCAGCACCAGCCACAGTACAACCAGTCCCAGGTAGAAACCGCCGATAAACTTGCCGTAGGTGAACAGCACGCCAATACCCTGTACGGTAATGGCGGCGGCGACGGCGGCAAAGACGCCGAGCGGCGCAAAGCGCATCACGAAGTCCGTGACGCGCAGCATGATCGCCACCAGTTCCTCGATCGACGCGACCAGGTGATGCCCCACCTTGCCCTTGAACGATGCAATGGCGAAGCCGAAGAACAGCGAGAACACCAGGATCTGCAGGATCTCGTTCTGCGCCATGGCTTCGAACACGCTCTTGGGAAACACGTGCGTAATGAAGTCCTTCAGGTTCAGCGACGAAGTCTTGAGATTGGTGGCGGTGCCGATCTCCGGCAATGGCAGGTTCAGCGCATGGCCGGGCTGCAGCAGGTTCACAAAGAGCATGCCGAGCAGCAGCGAGATCAGCGATGCGGTGATGAACCAGCCCAAAGCCTTGATGCCGATGCGGCCCACCGCGCTCGCGTCCTTCATGCCGGCGATGCCCGCCACCAGCGTGCCGAATACCAGCGGCGCGATGATCATCTTGATCATGCGCAGGAAGATGTCGGTGACGATCGAAAAGTAGCCGGCAATCTCTTTCGCCATCCCCGCATTGGGCGCGAGGGTGTTGCAGAGATAGCCGGTCCCGATGCCCAGGACCATGGCGACCATGATCTGGGTGGTTAACTTGTTGGCTTTCATGTTGYGGTGTCTCCGGGGATTGCGGCAGATCGTTGTCTGGCCGTCGATTTGCGGGGCGGGGGCCCGCTGCTTCTTGCGGCGCTGGGGACGCCGTGACTCAGTTCACCGGGCGCGCGGCGCCAGGCTCAGCGGAGTGGGCTGCGTCAGCACTTCCGGCCGCAGGATCTGGTCGAGTTCCTCCCTGGACAGCAGCCCCTTTTGCAGCACGATCTCGTACACGCTGCCGCCGGTGGCGTGGGCCTCTTGCGCTACCGCCGTGGCGTTGGCGTAGCCGATATACGGGTTCAGGGCGGTGACGATGCCGATGGAGTTTTCCACCGTGGCGCGCAGGCGTTCCTCGTTGGCGGTGATGCCATTGACGCAACGCTCGGCCAGTGTCAGGCAGCCATTGCGCAGATGGCTGACGCTCTTGAACAGGCTGTGCGCAATGATCGGCTCGAAGGCATTCAGTTGCAGTTGCCCGGCTTCGGCGGCGAAGCTGACGGTGATGTCGTTGCCGATGACCTCGAATGCGATCTGGTTGACCACCTCGGGGATCACGGGATTCACCTTGCCGGGCATGATGCTCGATCCGGCCTGCATGGGCGGCAGGTTGATCTCGCCCAGGCCGGCGCGCGGGCCGCTGGAGAGCAGGCGCAGGTCGTTGCAGGTCTTGGAGAGCTTGACCGCCACGCGCTTGAGGACGCCCGACAACTGCACGAAGGCGCCGCAGTCCTGCGTGGCCTCGATCAGGTTCGGCGCGGTCATCAGCGGAATGCCGGTGATCTCCTTCAGGCGCTTCAGGATCAGCGGTGCATAGTCCGGGTGCGCGGTAATGCCGGTGCCGATCGCAGTGGCGCCCATATTGATCTCGCAGATCAGCAGCGCCGCTTCGCGCAGCCGCT
Source organism: Cupriavidus sp. 05T313 (assembly GCF_056396665.1). Taxonomy (NCBI): domain Bacteria; kingdom Pseudomonadati; phylum Pseudomonadota; class Betaproteobacteria; order Burkholderiales; family Burkholderiaceae; genus Cupriavidus; species Cupriavidus sp. 05T313. Next base: position 31,102 of record NZ_JBFTLX010000078.1, read on the forward strand.
GCTCGTCCTCGCCGAGCATCACGGCATAGGTGCTGAACTCCTGCCCCAGCGTCATCGGCACGGCATCCTGCAACTGGGTGCGGCCCATCTTCAGCACATGCTTGAATTCCTCGGCCTTGCGCTCGAACGCCCGCCGCAACACCGACATGGCGTCCACCAGCCCGAGGATGCCGAACCAGGTTGCGACCTTGAGGGCCGTCGGGTAGACGTCGTTGGTGCTCTGGCCGATATTGACCTGCTCGTTCGGATGCAGGTACTGGTATTCGCCTTTTTTGTGGCCCAGCAGCTCCAGCGCGCGGTTGGCGATCACCTCGTTCGCGTTCATGTTCGTCGAGGTGCCGGCACCGCCCTGGATCACGTCGACGACGAATTGGTCGTGCAACTTGCCGCCGAGCAACTCCGCGCAGGCCTTGACGATGGCATCGCAACGGGTTTCATCGAGCAGGCCGAGTTCATGGTTTGCCAATGCGGCTGCTTGCTTGATATAAGCCAGGGCCTTGATCAGATCCGGATAGATAGAGATGGGAGTGCCCGTGATCGGAAAATTTTCCACTGCACGCAGCGTGTGCACACCGTAATAGACATCGGCCGGGACTTCGCGATCGCCCAGCAGGTCATGTTCGGTTCTAAAAGATCCATTCGTCATCGGTGTGCTCCTCGCAGGTTTTGATGAATGAGAGGAGTGCAAGCTTATGGAAGCCACCGGCGCGTTGCGACCTTGATGCGAATTTGTCATGACGCGCATTGAGATATGCATGCCGGCGATGCTGCGCCATTAGCGGTGCCTGCTGGTTCTACGAGACAACCCGGATGCACGTGGAGGGATGTTGCAAATTTGGAATACGGCGCCGCGAAATTTGCATCACGGTATCGGGGTTCCACCAATTATTCCGTGATCGCCTTGCCGTATGATGTGACTCAGACCTTTCGCCTTCCACCCCGATGCCGAGTAGATTCCATCATGGAAACCAAGTGGCTTGAAGACTTCCTGTGCTTGGCGGAAACGCGGAGCTTTTCACGCGCGGCAGGCGACCGCCATATCACCCAGTCAGCGTTCAGCCGCCGCATCATGGCGCTTGAAGAGTGGCTGGGTGTCAGCCTGGTCGATCGCAGCGTGCATCCGGCAACCTTGACGACCGCCGGCTGGCTGTTCCGCCGCCTGGCGGCCGACCTGCTGCGTGACGCCTATGCGGCACGCGCACTGCTGAGCAGCCGGCAGCCCCTTGCCGAGAGCGACAAGGTCATCCGGTTTTCGGTGGCGCACACGCTGGTGTTCACTTTTTTTCCGGCCTGGCTCAAGTACCTGCACCGCAGTTTCGGGGCGCTGAGTGCCTGCGTGCATGCAGTGAATGTGCCCGAAGGCGTCCAGCAACTGGTCGACGACGATTGCGACATCCTGCTGGGCTACCACCATCAGCAGTTGCCGATCCTGCTGGACCCTAACGGCTTCCCGTTCCTGAAGCTGGGCGTTGAGCGCATCCAGCCGTACTCGGCGCCGGATAAGGACGGGCAGCCGATTTTCCGCCTGCCCGGCACGAGCGCCAGACCGTTGCCGTTCATGGCCTATTCATCCGGTGCCTTCCTGGGCAATGTGGTGGAGATGATCCTGCTCAATTCACCGGAGCCTTACGGGCTGCAACGGTGCTTCGAGACGCACATGTCGGAGGCCTTGAAGGCCATGGTCGTGGCCGGGCATGGCGTCGGCTGGTTGCCGGAGAGCTGCGTCAGCGACGAGGTGAGAGAGGGGCGGCTGGTGCTGGCCGGCCCGGGGGCGTGGTCGACGAGCCTGGATATCCGGCTGTATCGTTCGGCGACCAATCCGAAGCCCCTGGTCGATGAACTTTGGGCMTTTATCAGCCATGTACCGGACGCGCAAGCGATGGGACGCCTGGCGGAATCGAGCGACTGCGGCTTGTAGGGCAGGATGGGAAAGGGCCGGGCACGACACCGTCGTACCCGGCCCCGTCCGCGCTCAACTCAATACTTCCACAGGATCTTCTGCAGTTCCTGGGTGTCGTTGGTCTTGGTCAGCGCCAACGCCATCAGGATGCGCGCCTTCTGCGGCAGTTGGTCGTCGGTCACCAGCCAGTTGTACTTGTCGTCCGGCTGCTCGGCGTTGCGGATCACCGCGCCGCTGCCGGTGCGCGAGGCGCGCACGATCTGCACGCCCTTGGCGCGTGCCGCCTTGAGCGGCTCGACCATGTAGTCGCCCACGCTGCCGTTGCCGGTGGCGGCATAGA
>NZ_JBFTLX010000079.1:0-25910 GCF_056396665.1 Cupriavidus sp. 05T313
GATCGGCACCCTGCATGCGGTCGTCGATCAGATCCCGCAGCGCGTCGGCATAGGTGATTCCGCGCGTGCAGCGCCGGGCGGCTACCTGTAGTTGGCGGCTGACTTGCCGCACCTCGTGGAGCAGGTCCATCAGTGCTTGGGCGGGGGGAGGACGTGGGGCATGGATGGGTGCGGTTCAGCAGCGGATACGAGAAAACGGCACGACCTTTACCGAGTTGACCCCGTGTTTTGTTCCATAGACATCACTATGCGAGCCGGCGCTCGCCATTCTGGCTAGGTTGGCTCCCCATGAATCCTTGGTAGTCTGCCCCGGCAGCAAGAGTACCTGCGCCAAAGGCTTCGACGAATATTAGGCTCGTACGGCCCGCCGTAGCAACGGGACATACGGGGGGCGGGGCCAGATGGTACTTCTGACGGGCCGCCAGCAATAAGGAGGAACACCACGTATGCGTTTCGCTTGCCACATCGTGCTGACCGACACCGAGCGTGYAGAACTCGAGGCGCTCGCTGCGGTAGGTTCGGGAAACGCGCGGCTCGCCCAGCGCGCGCGCATGATTCTGCTGGCTGCCGCAGGATGGCAGAACAAGGACATCGCGGCCGAGGTCGGCGTAGGGCGCATACAAGTGGCGCGCTGGCGCGACCGCTATGCCGTGTCGCGGCTGGCCGGGATCGAACGGGATCTGCCTCGCGGTGCGCCGCCGGTGCGGATGGACGTCGCTCGTCTCGTGGCGCTGGCACGCGATGCCGAGCCCGGAACACTGAGCGCGCGCCAGTTTGCCGCCGAACTGGGCGTTAGCTCGGCCTGCGTGTCGCGCCACTGGCGTGCCAGCGGCCTGCCGGCCCGCCCGGATCGAACCGCCGCTGCCGCGTTACCGTCCGGCACGGCCGATAAACTGCACGCCGCCGAGATCGTCGGCCTCTACCTCGCGGCGCCCGAGCATGCGGTGGCCGTGGCGATGGAGGCGGGCGCTCCCGCCGGAAAACCGACATTTGCCGTAGCCAACCAGCGCAACAGCGCAGCTTTCCGCCGCACGATGGGGGTGTCGTTCCTGACCACGCTGAAGATGCTCGACGCCGCTACCGCGCCTGATTCCGATGCCGGACGCGTCGGCGGCTGGCTGGCCTTCCTGCGCCGGCTGGCGCCGCACGCGCCGCCTGGCCGCCAGTTGCTGATTCTGGCTGACAACCCTCTCTCGCACGAGCATCCCAAGGTACAGGAGGTGCTGGCCGGCCATCGCTGGACCGTGCGCTTCGTGGCGGGCCACGCCGCTTGGCTGCGTGGCGTCCAGGCGTTGCTGCGAGAATCGTCCGGCGGATTGCCGGGAAGCGTCGCGCAGGTGCTTGCGGCGGTAGGACAGCATGAAGCGCGGCGGCCGTTCGACTGGGTGCGCGGGGCTGACGCGGCCCCCCATTGCGAAGTGGATGTGGTCGGCCTGGTAGAGCCGGTCGATGCCGCCGACCTGGCGCCGGCAGGGCACGCATGGCCTATGATCGACCGCGGGCGTGCCCAAGCGCCGATACAGCCATCGCCGCCGCCGCGCGCCACCGCACAGCCAGTCCTTTCGCTGGTATTGCATCCAGCAGTGCCGCGGGTCCGCCCGCGCACGGTGGAAGCCGTGGCCAGCGCAAAGCTGCTGCCGCCGCGTCATGTGCGCAAGCTGCTGCCGCGCGAGCGATTGATGAGCCGGCTGCTGGACGCGCGCCGGCAGCGCTGCGTGGTGATCCAAGGCCAGGCCGGCGCGGGCAAGACAAGCGCGTTGATGGTTTGGCGCAAGGGGCTGATCTCACTGGGCTTCGACGTGAGCTGGCTGGCGCTGGGCGTGGAAGACAACGCGCCCGCACGATTCTTCGAATGCCTGCTGGCCAGCCTGGCCGAGGCGGATCCCGCCATCGCGCGCAACGCGGAAGCTCTGACCGGCACCGGCCAGGACGACAACGCGATCGAACACTGGGTCATTACGCTGGTGCAGACGCTAGACCAGCGCGAGCGCGAGTTGGTTTTGATGATCGATGATCTGCACCACCTCACTGACACACGCATCTTTCGTGCGCTCCAGCGTCTGCTCGACTACGCGCCGCCAAAGCTCCATCTTGCGTTCAGCTCGCGCAGCGCGCTGCCCCTAGCGCTCGAGGCATTGCGCGCTCAACGGCTGCTGACCGAGATCGACATGCACGACCTGCGCTTTACGCCGGAGGAGTCGGCACGCTTTCTGCATGACCAGGTCGGTGCGGTGTCGACGCGCGACGCCGCGGCTCTTCACGCGCTGACCGATGGCTGGGTGGCGGGGCTGCAGCTCTTCGCCGTGGAATTGCGGAAACGGCACGGCGGTGACTATCCGTTCGCACGTGCAAGAGACCCGCACATGTTCGCCGCGTATTTCGAGCGTGAGGTGCTGGGCCTGATGGCATCGGATGACCTCGCCATGCTCACGCGCATGGCCGTCTGCCCTCATTTCCGCGCCAACCTGTGCGCGGAAATGCCGGGCGAGACCGATACCCCGTCGCGCATCGCCGCGCGGCTGGCCCGGCTCGAATCCGACAACCAATTCATCACCCAGGTGGGCAGCGGCGACAGCGAGGCGTGGTATCGGATCCATCCGCTGCTGCGAGAAACGCTGCTGGCGAGGCTGGAGCCCGCGGATAACGGCAGGATTGGCGATCCGGACATTGCCTGCGTCACCACGGAGGCGCGCGCGCTGCATGCCGCCGCCTGGCGCTGGTTCGACCGACGCGGCCAGCTCGGCGACGCCGTCTACCACGCCGTGCGCGCGGGCGAGGCGGCTGCCGCCGCGGCAATGGTGGAATCAAGCGGGCACGACCTGCTCAAGCGCGGCGACCTGACGCAGCTGCTGGCGCTGATGCGCCGGCTGCCCGATGACCAGGTGCAGAGCCGCTTTGGCCTGCTGGCGCTGGTGGCGTTCCTGCGGCTCTACATGCGCGACGTGGACGGGCTGGAACAGAGCCTGGAGCGGCTCGCAGTGCTGTGCGACCGCACCGACACCGTTCACCCCTACGTCGTCTGCCTGCTTCGCGCCGGCCGCGCGGTGCAGCTGGATGATATCGACACGATCATCGGCATACTGCCCGAACTCTGGGCGATCCCGCCCCAGGCAGACGATCTCTGGTGGACCTGCCGCAGCAACGTGCTGTCGTGGTACTTCCTGCTGCGCGGAGAATACAAAGAGGCGCGCCGCCTACAAAGCGATACCGAGCGACGCAGCAATGTGCCGCGCAGCAGCATGTTTGGCCGCTATATCACCGCGATGAGCCTGGCGATGGAGGGCGAGATCCAGCACGCGGCCAAGAGTGCCCGCGTGGTGCTGCGCGAGGCCGAGCGCCGCGGCCCCGCTTTCCTCGGACTGACATGCATGGCCGCCGGTTTGCTGGCCGACATCCTTTATGAACTCAACGACTATGACAGCGCATGCGAGTTGCTAGAGCCGCGCATCGCAATGCTCGAGCGCGTGTCGCTGCCCGATGTGGTACTGCGAGCGTTCACAGTTCTGTCCAGGGCGTACTGGCTCGCCGGGCGGCGGGCGCAGGCCACCGCGTGCCTGGATCGGCTCGAAGCCTACGCCGTGCGCTATCGGATCGACCGCCTGCTGGCGGAGGCGTTGCTGCTGCGTTTGAGCCGGCATCTTCAGCTCGGTGAGACCGAACGTGCCAATGCGGTGCTCCAGCGCGTGCAGCAGCTTGCGCAGCGTTACGCCGGCCAGCCCGGCACGGTAGCCGCCCATGTCGCCCGTATCGCTGCACAGGCCGGGATCGAGATGTTGCTTCATACGCACGACTATGCGAACGCGGCGGCACGCCTCGAAGCTCGGCTCATACTGGAAAGCGAAGCACGGCCCGCCCGGTCCGCCACACTGTGGCTGCAGACGGCGCTGGCACGCCATGCAGCAGGCAATAGCGCAGGTGCGCGCGCTGCATTTGTGCGGGCGCTTCGGACGGGGCACGGTTCGGGGCTGATCCGCACGCTGCTCGACGCGACGGCCGGTGCTGCACCATCGTTCGCGGCACTCATCGGTGAGGGGCTCGACGACCCCGTGCTTGCTTTCTACGCGCGCCGTTTGCCGACGGCTGCCATAACGGCCGCGCCTGCGCCGCCAGGTACCTCGGCGCAGGCGGGGGCCATCGCCATGCTGAGCGAGCGCGAGCGCGAGGTTCTCGGGCTGCTGGCGCAGGCCATGTCGAACAAGAAGATCGCGAGTGTGCTCAACGTGTCGCCCGCAGCGGTGAAATGGCATCTCAAAAACATCTACGTGAAGCTCGGTGTCAACGGCCGGGGTAAGGCTGCAGCGCGGCTGCGCGACCTGGCGCCGTCGCAACCGGGCAGCGCGCTGGCGGTTTGACGTGCGCAACTGCGGCCAGGCCACGTCATGCACGGGAGTGGGGATGGCGCACGTCCCCAGCACTGGATAGTCCCGCTGCAGTTCCCCTTAAGTCCGTTCAAATTTCGCCCTAGCAAATTTCATCATAAGTTCCGCCACCGCCTTCCACCCACGTCGGGGAGTACTCCCCGGCCGGCGGCGCCGCGATGATGGTCGCGCCGATATGCTCCTCCCGCTGCGCGGGGGTGCCGAAATGGTTGATTAAGGGGCCCACGAGCTTCTGCGCGAAATTGTCCTGCGAGGGAGTGCCAGCCAGCGCGCATTCCTCGTCGAACACCAGGCGCTGCTGCACGGTCCAGCCCGGCCCCCCGTGCTCGGACGCCCAGGACGGCGCACCCCAGCCTTGTCTATTGAGGGTGCTCTGCCACGCGACTAGCGTGTCGCGCGGAGAACGTATGCCGTGGTTGCGGCTTGGCGTGTCGGCGGGCAGGTGATCGCGCAGGAACGTGCGTACCTGCTGGCGGAACTGCGTGAGGTTGGGGTCGGCTCGAAAGTCCATTTGCGTTGCTCTCCATCAACCGGCGGCACCGCGAACGCGGCTTGCCGACATGCTGCACCTTAAAGCAAGGCGGCATGAGGTTGCGCCCCCCGCCTTTGGTGGCGATAAGTGTCGCCAGGTGCGCGCCGCTGTGGCGATACATTCGTCGCGCTCCATAAGTCCCTTCGGGTTGCATTGCATCCCCTCACGTCGGGTGGGACCGTTGGGCTGCGCGTGCGTGGAGACTGTCTGCCCAGCACGTGCAGGACGTTTCCCATCCACCGAAGGATCCTCAATGCCAACCTTGCAATATCCGCTGCGCCATTCCGTACTGACCGTCCTCGACGGGATCGCGGAGTTCACGCACCAGCGCCCCGGGGCGCGCAACGCGCTGTCGCTGGAGATGCGGCAGGACTATGCCGACATGCTCGATATCGTTGAAAACGAGTGCAGCATTCGTGCGCTGATCCTTACCGGTTCGGGCGGCAGCTTTTGCGCTGGCGGCGACCTGAAGTCCGTCGCGGCGCTGATTGACGACCCCGACCCTGCGGCACGCGCCCCCGAGGTGACGCGCCACCGCGTGGCCGCTACCCATGCTTGGTTACGGCGGCTGCACCAGCTTGGCGTGCCGGTCATTGCCGCCGTCGATGGCCCTGCGGCAGGCGCTGGCTGCTCGCTGGTGCTGGCAGCCGATTTCGTGCTCGCCTCGGAGCGGGCGTCGTTCTCGATGGCGTTCGTGAAAGTCGGACTGATACCGGACATGGGTGCGCTCTACGCGCTGCCACGCATCGTCGGGATGAGCAAGGCAAAGGAACTGATGCTGACCGGTCGCCGCGTGGACGCCCAGGAGGCCCGGCAACTTGGCATCGTGCACGACATCTACACCGCCGATGCGCTGCCCGAAGCCGCGCGCCGGTTTGCGGCGCGCTTCCTCAACGGCCCTCGTGAAGCCATGGCGCTGACCAAGCGCGCTGCAAACGCGACGTTCGAGACGCCTTACGACACGATGTTCGAGATCGAGGCACAGGCCCAGGCGCTAGCCGCCGCGGCGCCGCACTACGGGGAAGCGGTGCGCGGCTTCCTGCGCGGTGAAGCGCCGAAGTATGACTGGGATCGTGAAGTCCGGCGTAACCCGGCGTGACTGGATTTTTTCAATCCGCGCATGCGTGGAGGACGCTAGCGCGGCGCATCAGGTCGCCCCAACCACTGGGGCGACGCCACCAAGCAAAGGGAGAAGGGGAGAAAATGAAGAAATCACAACTCGCGCGCGCGTCGTTGGCGGCGCTGGGCACCATGGCTGCTGGTGTCGTCCATGCGCAGACCAACGTCACGCTGTATGGCGTGATCGACGGCAGTATCGAATACGTCAACCGCGTGGGCACCGCACCCGCGAACCTGGCCACGACGGGCACGGCCACCGCGCCGGTGGGCAAGCGTTTCGACATGCCGCGCGCGGGCGGCCTGTCAGCGTCGCGCTGGGGCCTGCGTGGGACGGAAGACCTGGGGCAGGGGTGGTCGGCGCTGTTCAACCTGGAGTCGGGGTTCGACTGGGACTCAGGCAACCTGACCACCGCGCCGTTGTTCAACCGGACGGCCATCGTGGGGCTAGGCAACAAGGATCATGGCCGGCTTACGTTCGGCCGTCAGTACACGTCGATGACCGACGCGCTGATTGTCTTCGCGCCATTGCGCTTTGCGGCCAGCTATGAACCGGGGGTATGGTGGCTGGGCCTGAACTACCGCCAGTCGAACATGGCCAAGTACAGCGGCAAGTTCGGCGGCGTGCAAGTGGGAGCGCACTATTCGTTCGGCACGGCATCATCGTTGCAGGCAGCCGGAACGGGGCAGCCCCTGGGCCCGGGAGAAGCGCCCGGCAATATCAAGGACAACAGCGCATGGGGCGCGGCGGTCTCGTACGAGGGCGGTGGCTTTGCCGTGGGCGTGGGGTACGACCAGTGGAATCCCGCGCCGGCCGCGACGCCTGGCAACACGGGCCGCGAGCGCAAGACCGGCGTGGCCGCGAGCTACACGACGGGCCGGCTCAAGATCAGCGGCGGCTACCGCTATCGCGATAGCCAGTTCAGCAACGACGCCACGCTGATCCGCGACGACTTCTGGTTCGCCGGCGTCAACTATAACGTGACTGCGGCATTGGGCGCGCAGCTCGGCTACTACTACTCGAACATCAAGCAGTACCGTCCGACGCCAGCGGGGGTGGCGACCAATCCTGCCAATCCGCAGCAGGTTTCGCTCGTGCTCGACTACTCGCTCAGCAAGCGGACCGACGTGTACCTCGCCAGCAGCTACGTCCATAACGGCAGCCTGATCAACGACGGCCCCTTCACCGGCTACCTGTTCAACTATCCGCAAGCACCGGGACAGAAGAACATGGTCGGTGTGACCGCGGGCGTGCGGCATATCTTCTGATTGCAGGTCCGGTAGGACGATAGGAGCGCCGCCGACCCGAAACGGGTGGGCGGCGCTGTTGCCTCGTCACTCCGGCTGGATGCCAGTCAGCGCGATCATACGCTTCCACATCTGCTGGTCCGCGACGATGGTCTTGCGCAGCGCCGCGCCGTCGGCGGGATAGGCTGCGCTGCCGCGTGCGTGGTAGTGCGCCACCGCCTCAGGCGTACCGATGAACTCCAGCGCCAGCCTGGCCAGCTTGTCGACGATCGGCTGCGGCGTGCCGGCTGGCGCGAAGAGGCCGGTCCAGGTATTCAACGGTTGCCGCTCAAGGCCCAGTTCGGCCAGCGTCGGTACGTCCTTTAGCGGCGATAGGCGGGATGGGCCGGTGACGGCCAGCGCACGGAGCTTGCCGCTCTGCACGTGCGGAATGATGGCGGACGCCTCGACCGCCGCGTAGTCCACCACGCCGGCCATCACGTCCGTCATCAACGCGTTCGAGGCCTTGTAAGGCACGCTTGCCGCGTCGATCTTCGCGGCTTCATTGAAGGCATAGGCGATGACGCGATAGCCGTTGCTCGAGGTGGCGCAGTTTAGCTTGCCGGGATTCGCCTGCGCGCTCGCCACGAGTTCCTTCACCGAGCGATAGGGCGAGTTGCCCGGAACGATGATGGCGATCGGCAGCACCGACAGCCGCGCCACGGGCACAAAGTCCTTCATCGGGTCATAGGGCAGCTTGCGGAACAGGTATGGGTTGGCCGCCATGGCGCCGGAGCCCGCGAGCAGTACGGTGTAGCCATCCGGGGCAGCCTTCGCCACCAAGTCGGTTGCCACGACCATGTTGCCGCCAGGCCGGTTCTCGACTACGAAGCTCCGCCCGAGCTTGTCCGTGAGGTACTTAGCCAGCAGGCGCGTGTAGTCGTCGACGCCGGTGCCTGCGCTGCTGACCGAGACGATCCTGACGGGCCGCTCGGGATACTCGCCGGCATGGACCGGTGTTGCGATGGCGAATCCCGCCAGCCAGGGGCACAGCAGCCTCATCATGCGGGGCTTGAAACTGGGCATAAGTGGTCTCCTTTTATTGAATCGGTGCCGCCGTACAACGCGGGCCGCGTGCATCGGCATGGCGCACGTCCGGCATGATTGCCCCGCACGCGGGCAGGCGATACACCCCGACAAGGGTGGGTTGGACGGCGCATATCCAGCAGATGAAACGGTGCGTGGCAGGTAGTACCGCTTCACACCACCGACAGACCGATACCCCGATACAGCCCGTGTATGGCGCGACATATCAAAAGTATTTTTTCGCCTTCCCGCTGTTCTGTACGATGGCCGCATACGAACGGAGGAGACATCATGAAGGACGTGACGCCATCGCACCTGCGGAGCCGGCCATGAGCGGCCCATTGCAGGGCATCCGGATCGTCGACATGACGACGGTTCTGATGGGACCTTACGCCACGCAGATCCTTGGCGACCTGGGCGCGGATGTGATCAAGGTAGAACCGCCCGCGGGCGATACCGTGCGCGACGTCGGGCCCCGGCGAAACGACGGTATGGCGGGGATTTTCCTGCACGCGAACCGCAGCAAGCGCAGCATCGTGCTGGACCTGAAGCAGCCAGCCGGGCGCGAGGCGCTATTGCGGCTCGCGGCCGATGCCGACGTGCTGATCTACAACGTGCGCCCCCAGGCCATGGCACGGCTGAACCTCGGCTATGAAGACATCGCGAAGATCAATCCGCGCATCCTCTACGTGGGCGTCTACGGCTACGGACAGGGCGGCCCCTACGCGGCCAAATCGGCCTACGACGACCTGATCCAGGGCGCAGTCGCCATCCCGTCGCTGGCCAAGGCCGCTGGCGCCGATTTGCCGCGCTACGCGCCCAGTGCGATGGCAGATCGCATCGTCGGCCTGGCCGCTGCCAACGCGGTCAGTGCCGGCCTGCTGTATCGCGAGCGCACCGGCGAGGGCCAGCGCGTAGACGTGCCGATGTTCGAGACCATGGCGCAGTTCGTACTAGGTGACCACATGGGTGGCATGACGTTCGAGCCGCCGATCGGCCCGAGCGGCTATGCCCGCATCCTGGACCACAATCGGCGCCCGCTCAGCACCAAGGACGGCTACCTGTGCGTGCTGTTTTACAACGACAAGCAATGGCGCCAGTTCTTCGCGCTGGTCGGACAGCCGGACCTGATGGACAGCGACCCGCGCTTCGCCACGATCGGCGAGCGCACCAAGCATATCGATGCGCTGTACCGCATGGTGGCGGAGGTGATGCCTACCCGCACGACCGCGGAATGGATCGCAGTACTCGAAGCCGCCGACATGCCAGTGATGCAACTGCACACGATCGACTCGCTGCTGGCCGACCCGCATCTCGATGCGGTAGGCTTCTTCGAAGTGGTTGAACACCCGACCGAAGGTGCCATCCACTCGATGGCTGTGCCAAGCACGTGGTCGAAGTCATCGCCCGAGATCACGCGCCAGGCGCCGCGCCTCGGCGAGCACAGCGCCGAGGTGCTGGCCGAAGCAGGCTACAGCACCAAAGACATCAGCAAGCTGGCTGCGTCCGGCGCTACCGTGCTGGCGCCATCGCGCCAGTAACGACAATCCGCTACCAGGAGCATTCCCTTGACCACGAGCCTCGAGTCATTGCCACTCGTCGCCCTCCCTCCCGAGGATGAGGCGCTGCGCGGCCCGATCCGCGCTTTCCTGCAACAGGCGCTGGCCGATACGCCCACGCACGTGCGTGCCCGCACATGGATGGGCTATGACGCGGAATTCAGCCGCGCGCTTGCCGAGCGGCGCTGGCTTGGCCTGTCGCTGCCGAAGGAGTATGGCGGCGCGGGTCGCAGCGCCTTTGCGCGCTTCGTGCTGGTGGAGGAACTGATCGCCGCCGGTGCGCCCGTGTCGGCCCACTGGTTCGCGGAACGCCAGACCGCGCCGCTGATCCTGAAGTTCGGGACGCCGGCGCAGCGCGAGTATTTCGTGCCCCGCATGGTGCGCGGCGAGATGTTCATGTGCATCGGCATGAGCGAGCCGGACACGGGATCGGATCTGTCGAGCGTGCGAACGCGCGCGGTGCGCACCGAGACCGGCTGGCGGCTCAACGGCCGCAAGATCTGGACGACCAACGCACACCGCACCCACTACATGTGCGCACTGGTGCGTACGTCAGGCCAGCATGGCGACCGCCACAAGGGTCTGTCGCAGGTGCTGATCGACCTGAGCCTGCCCGGTATCAGCTATCGCCCGATCGAGGACATGGCCGGCGACGCGCACTTCTGCGAAGTGGTATTCGAGGATGTGGACCTGCCCGCCGATGCGGTGGTCGGCGAGGAAGGATCGGGCTGGAAGCAGGTGACCGCCGAACTAGCCTTCGAACGCAGCGGCCCGGAGCGCATCCTGACCAGCCAGCTCGTGGCCGAAACGTGGCTGGCGGAGGTGCGGGCCTGCGGGCTGCCGGTGCCCGATGCCGTCAAGGCGATCGCCGGACGCATTGCCGGGCGGCTTGCCGTGCTGCGCGCCATGTCGCTCGCCGTGGCCGACCTGCTCGACAAGGGCGGGAACCCCGAGACTGACGCGGCTTACGTGAAGGATCTCGGCACCGAGTTCGAGCAGACCGTGCCGGCCTGGATCGCCGAGGCCATGGAAGGGATGCCCGAATTCGACCCGTCGGAGCCGCTGCAGCGCGCGCTGGCCTACGTCACGCAGCTGTCCCCAAGCTTCTCCCTGCGGGGCGGCACGCGGCAGATCATGCGCGGCATCATTGCCCGCGCGCTCGGACTTCGTTGACGCAATATAGACACACGCCATGACTGATTCCCTTCTGGAAGGCTTCGAGCGCGCGCTCGCCAACCTGTGCGCCGACGACGCGGTGCGCCGCAGCGAGTCCAGCGCAGACGGTGCCGCTGCGCGTCAGTGGTCCGCCATTGACGCCCTCGGTTACACCGACGCACTGGTTCCCGCCGAACTCGATGGCGCGGGCTTGTCGCTGGCCGACGCGTTCCCGCTGTTCCTCGCCGCCGGCCGTTCTGGCCTGAGCCATCCGTTCGCCGAGACCGCCATCGCGCGTGCCATGCTCGCAAAGGCGGGCCGCAGGAGCGAGGGCGAGTGCATCGCCATCGCACCGTGCTCGGGCGCGACGCAGATCACGTGCCGCAATGTGCCGGGCGCGGCGTTGGCTGAACTCGTGCTGACAGTGTGGCGCGGAGAATGGTTGCTGCTGCCAGTGGTGGCCGCCACCCATGTGCCCGGCATTTATCGGCCGCATGCGTCGGCTTCGCTGCAATGGCAGTCGGCCGATGCCGCGATATTCCGCTTCAGCGATGGCGAGCCCGACATCCTGGCGCTTTGCAACGCGGCCCACGCCGCAGGCATGGCCGGTGCGATGCAGCGCGTGCTGGCGATGAGCGTCACGTATGTTAACGACCGCCAGCAGTTCGGCCGGGCCATCGGCCAGTTCCAGGCCGTGCAGCAGGAACTGAGCGTGATGGCCGAACAGGCCAGCTCGGCCGTGTTCGCGGCGCGCATTGGCTGTGCCGCGGACGGCTACGTGCCTGACCCGCTGCGCGCAGCCGCCGCCAAACTGCGCGCCTGCGAGGCCGGCCAGCGTGTGGCGGCGATCGCGCATGCGGTACACGGCGCCATCGGCATTACCGAGGAATTGGCGCTCGGGCTGTTCACGCGCCGCCTGCACGAGTGGCGCAGCGTGGCAGGTAGCGAGACGTACTGCGCCACGTTGCTTGGCGAGGCGGTGTTCGCGCAGGACGCGGCATCGGGCCACGCCATCCTTGACTTCGCCCGCACACAGCTGGCCGTCCCCGCCTGACCTTCGGCGTCGGTCCAGCCCCATTCTCCAGCTTGTAGGCACAGAGACTTTCATGCAGAACAACAACGAATCCATTGTCATCGTGGGCGCCAGGCGCACCCCGATTGGCGCATTCAACGGCGCGCTGTCATCGTGCAGCGCGCCCGAACTGGGCGCGGTCGCCATTGGCGCGGCCGCCATTGGCGCGGCCGTGGGACAGGCCGGCGTCGCCCCTGCTTCGGTCGATGAAGCGATCATGGGCCTGTGCCTGTTCGCCGGCGTGGGCCAGGCACCGGCGCGGCAGGCCGTGCTGCGCGCCGGGTTGCCTACCACCACACCCGCCACCACCATCAGCAAGATGTGCGGCTCAGGCATGAAAGCGGTCATGCTTGCGCATGATCTGCTACTGGCCGGCACCTGCAACGTGGCGGTGGCAGGGGGTATGGAGTCGATGACCAATGCGCCCCATATCGTGCCGCGCGGCCGCCAGGGCTACCGGCTCGGCCATGGCCAGTTGCTCGACCACATGTACCGCGACGGCCTGGAAGACGCCTATGAAGGGCACCTGATGGGCTACTACGCCGACCTGGCCGCCGAGGCGCACAACATTGGCCGCGAGGCACAGGACGCGTACGCGCGCGAAAGCCTGCTGCGCGCCCAGGCGTCGGTGGCGGAAGGCCGCTTCCGTGATGAGATCGCCCCTGTGCCGCTGAAACGCGGTGCCGAATTCGCTGAGGACGAAACGCCGGGCCAATGCGACGCCGACAAGCTGCCGAAGCTCAGGGCCGTGTTCCGCGACGGCGGCACGGTCACGCCGGGCAATGCTTCTTCGATCTCCGACGGCGCGGCGGCGCTGGTGCTGATGCGCGAGAGCGATGCGGTACGGCAGCGCCTGAAGCCGCTGGCGCGCATCGTTGCCCATGCCACGCGTGCCAACCCGCCGCAACAGTTTGCCGAAGCACCGGTGCATGCGTCGCGCCGCGTGCTCGACAAGGCCGGCTGGACCACGCAGGACGTGGACCTGTACGAAATCAACGAAGCATTCGCCGTGGTATCGATGATCGCGATGGCGCAGCTCGGCATCAGCCCCGAGCGGCTCAACGTCAATGGCGGCGCCTGCGCGCTGGGCCATCCGGTGGGAGCCTCCGGGGCGCGGCTGCTGGTGACGCTCATCCATGCGCTGCAGCAGCGCGGCATGAAGCGGGGCCTTGCCAGCCTCTGCCTGGGCGGCGGCGAAGCCGTGGCCATGGGACTCGAACTTTGCTGACGGAGACCGCGATGTGCCTGCAAACCCGCATCGATGGTCCCGTCGGCTGGCTGACGATGGACCGCCCAGCCGCCATGAACAGCCTGAACCGCGCGACGGCTGGAGCGATGGCCGCGCAGCTTGACGCCTGGCGCGACGACCCCGCTATCCGCGTGGTGGTCCTGACAGGCAATGGCAGGGCGTTCTGCGCCGGCGCGGATCTCAAGGAAGTGGCCGAGCCCGGCACCACGGGCGAGCCCGATTTCCTGGACGTTGTTGTACGCTTCATCGATACGCTGCGCGCGTTTCCCAAACCTGTCATCGCCGCCGTGAACGGCCTGGCGCTGGCAGGCGGACTCGAAACCGTGATGGCGTGCGATCTCGTGCTTGCTGCCGAAAGCGCGAAGCTCGGGGACGCCCATGCCAACTTCGGCGTATTTCCAGGCGCCGGTGGGGCCGCGGTGTTGTCGCGCAAGCTGCCGCCTAACGTGGCGCGATGGTTGCTGTACACCGGCGAGAGCTTTACCGCCGCGCAGATGGAGCGTTTCGGGCTGGTCAATGAGGTGGTGCCCGACGCCGTACTTCAGACGCGCGCCCAGGCATTGGCACAAGCGCTGGCCGCGAAAAGCCCACTGGTGCTGGCGCGCATGAAGCGGGTGGTGGCTGAGGCCGCCGACAAGACGCTGGGCGACGCACTGCGGCACGAGCTGCTCGAACTGCGCAACCACCAGCGTTCCCACGATATGCGCGAGGGCCTGCAGGCCTTCACAGAGAAGCGCCAACCGGTTTTTCAGGGGCGTTAGAGCGCAGCGGCGCGCGTTTCGGGACGATCATGCGGCCGACTGCGCCACGGCCTCCGCCAACGCCACAAAATTGCGCGCTGTGGGGACGCTGGTATCGCGCATCGTTGCCAGCGCAAGCCCGAAGCTGAGCTTTTCGGGTATGCCGGTCAGCGCAATCAACCGCGTGCCGCCTCCGGCGTAGCCGGCCGCAGTGGCCGGCACCAGCGCCACGCCCAGCCCGCTCTCCACCAGCGCCAGCAGCGTCTGTACCTGGACCGCCTGCTGCACGATGGGTGGACGGATGCCGGCCTGGTGAAACGCCGACATCGTCATCGCGTGCATCGCCGGCACGCGCGATTCCGAGTACACGATGAACGGCGTGTTGCCGAGTTCAGACAGGTCCACGGTCGTACGGTCGGCAAGGGCTGAGTCGGTGCTGACAGCCAGCACGAGCGGATCGGCGCGCAGGAACGTGATCTGCGCCCGCGTCTGCGCCAGCACCGGATAACGCACGAGCGCCACATCGAGCGAATGGTCCTCGATGGCGCGCAGCAGGTCGGCCGTGGTCGATTCCTCGATGGTCAGCTCCACGTGCGGATAGCGCAGCCGGAACGCGCGGATCAACTGCGGCATGACCGAATACACCGACGAGCCTACGAAGCCCACCCTGAGCGTGCCTTGCTCGCCACGCTCGCCCTCGCGCGCAGCCCGGCGGATTTCGTCGGCGAAGAACAGCGTGCTGYGCATCAGGGGCAGCACGAGTTCGCCCACCGAGGTCAGCGAGAGGCCCGACGGTTGCCGGTCGAACAGCGTCACGCCGAGCTCATCCTCGAGCTTGCGGATGGCAGTGGAGAGCGGGGGCTGCGCCATGTGCAGCCGTTCGGCGGCGCGGTGGAAGTTCAGCGTCTCGCTTAGCACCAGGGCCTGTTTCATTTGACGAAGATCCATGTTCATTCCCTTTGAGTATCGGCGAAGTGTGGTGGAAATCTACATTGGTGCACCGCGCATGACAATCGGGACAATCATTGGCGTGGCGCGCCCCGGAACGCAACGGAGCCGGCATACTGCCGGCTCCTGGCCCTGCCCTGGAGAGGATCGATGTGGCCTACTTCGGCTGCATCCGGATCGCGCCGTCGAGCCGGATCACTTCGCCGTTCAGCATCGTGTTGCCGATGATCGCTTCGACCAGACGGGCATACTCGGCCGGCCTGCCCAGGCGCGACGGGAACGGCACCATCCGGCCCAGCGCGTCGCGCACGAGTTCGGGCAAGCCAAGCAGCATGGGCGTCTCGAACAGGCCCGGCGCGATGGTCATGCACCGCACGCCGTCGCGCGCCAGGTCACGCGCCACGGCCAGCGTCATGGCGGCGACACCACCCTTGGACGCCGCATATGCCGCTTGGCCAACTTGCCCCTCGAACGCGGCCACCGATGCGGTGTTGATGATCAGGCCGCGTTCGCCATTGGCGTCGGGTTCGTTCTGCACCATGCTGGCCGCCGCCACGCGCGTCATGTTGAACGTGCCGATCAGGTTGATCCGCACGGTCCGCTCGAACAGGTCGAGCGGATGCGGGCCATCCTTGCCCACGGTCTTGCAGGCCGGTGCCACGCCGGCGCAGTTCACGAGTCCGGCAAGCCGGCCGATGGCGGTGGCCGCGCGTACAGCCGCATCGGCATCGGCTCCGCTGGACACGTCGCAACGCACGAAGCGCCCGTCCAGTTCAGCGGCCAGTGCTTCGCCGGCCTCGTTAATGTCGGCAATGACCACTCTTGCGCCGGCCGCAGCCAGCATGCGCGCGGTTGCTTCGCCCAGGCCGGATGCGCCGCCGGAGATCAGGAATACATTATCGAGAATGTCCATGTTGTCCCTTTGTCCCTCTCTCCCCTTATCCGCGGATCCGTGCCAGCACGCCGTCGAGCGCCGCGTTGTGCTCGGCGGTGTGATGGGCTAGCGCCTGGAAGCCGGCTGACATTTCGAGGATCGTGTCGAGACGCGCGTGCTGCGCCTCCTTGAGCAACCGCTTGCACATGCGCAGCGCGTGGCCCGGATTGGCCGCGATTCGGTGCGCCAGCTCCAGGGCCGTGGGCAGCAACGCGTCGTGCGGCACCACGCGGGACACCAGCCCGTACTCCAGCGCCTGCTTCGCGTCGATCGTGTCGCCGGTGAAGCAAAGTTCCGCCGCACGCGACGCACCCACGACGCGGGGCAACAGCCATGCGCCTCCATCGCCCGGTATCAGTCCCAGTTTCACGAACGTGGCCGCGAAGCTAGCCTGCTCCGATGCGATGCGGATATCGCAGGTGCAGGCCAGGTCGTTGCCGGCACCGAGCGCCGGACCGTTGATGGCGGCTATGACCGGGATTTCGAGATTGGCTAGCGCCAGCGGCAGGCGCTGGATGCCTTCGCGGTAGGCGTAGCGCGCCATCACGGGCTCGCCGCTCTCGTTGCCGAACTTTGCGCGCAGCGTCTTGAGGTTGCCGCCCGAGGAAAACGCCGCGCCGGCGCCGGTCAGGACCACCACACGCACGCTGTGATCGCGGTTGAAGGCATCGCACATGGCGACCAGAGCGTCTACGGCGTCGTCGTCGGACACTGCGTTGCGCGTCTCGGGACGGTTCATCGTGACGATGGCCACGGGACCGTCACGGCGGATATCGAGGAAATTGCTCATGGATAGTGAAGATAGTGAAAAATGATGAGATGCTGTCCGGTCAGCGCGCAGCTTGCTCGGTCAGCGCGCGGATGCCTGCGATGCGCTCCGGAGGCAGCCAGCCCGCCAGCGTTTGCGCGTAGTCGCGTACGTCGGCGGCGCGCGGCTGTGTCGGGCGGGCGGATGGCGTGCGGCTGAACCGTGGCGCCGGCGCGGGCTGCGTGACGCCGTCGATGTCGACGAACGTCTGCCGGGCCCGCAGGTGAGGGTGGTGCGGCGCCTCGGTGAAATCGAGTACCGGGGCCACGCAGGCGTCGGTGCCTTCGAGCAGTGCGGTCCATTCGTCGCGCGTGCGCGTGAGGAAGATCGCGGCCAACCGGTCGGTTGCATCCGGCCAATTGCGCGGGTCCAGTTGCTCGCCGAGGCTGTCGGGATCGATGCCAATGCGGGCCAGCAGATCCCGATAGAAGCGCGTCTCGATCGGCCCTACCGAGATCCAGCCGCCGCCCTTGCACGCGTAGACGTTGTAGTAGTGCGCGCCGGAGTCGAGCACGTTGGTACCGCGCTCTGCGTTCCATATGCCGGCGGCCGACAGCCCGAAGAAGACGCTGCTCAACGCCGCCGTGCCATCGACAATCGCCGCATCGACGACCTGGCCCTTACCCGATTTGCTCGCCTCGAACAGTGCAGCGAGCACGCCAGCGACGAGGAACATGCCGCCACCCGCGAAATCGCCGAGGTAGGCCGGCGGAATCGAAGGCGGCTGCCCGCGTCGGCCGATGGCGTTCAAGGCGCCGGTGAGCGCGATGTAGTTGATATCGTGCCCCGCGCTGGACGCAAGCGGGCCCGTCTGGCCCCAGCCCGTGACCCGGCCATAGACGAGCCGCGGGTTGCGCGCGTGGCAAGCCTCGGGTCCGAGGCCGAGCCGCTCCATGACGCCGGGCCGGAAGCCCTCGATCAGCATGTCGGCCGATGCCACGAGGTCCAGCACGGCCTGCACAGCAAGTGGTTCCTTCAGGTCGAGCGCAATCGCCTTGCGCCCACGCAGCATCAGGTCGTAGCGGCGCTCACGCTTGACGCCAAGATCGGTTTCGCCTGGCCGCTCGATGCGCAGCACCTCGGCACCCATGTCGGCCAGCATCATGCCGGCCAGCGGGGCGGGACCGATGCCGGCCATTTCGATAACCCTGACACCTGCCAGCGGGCCACGTTGCGGCGCTTGTTGTTCCGTGTGCATAGAATCTCAATTGGTCCGATGGGTTATTCAATCTGGATGGCGGCATGCTTGACGATGTCGCGCGTTCGCTCAATTTCGGCCAGCTGGAACTGGCGGAAGTGTTGGGGCCCGCCGAGATAAACCTCCCCGCCCAGGCCCGTGATGAACTTCACGCTGTCGGGCTGCTGCATGGCTTCACGTACGGCGGCGGACAGCACGTTAACGATCTGCGCGGGCACCTTGGACGGCGCAAAGATGCCGGTCCATGCCGCCACATCGAAGCCCGGCGCACCGCTTTCGGCAACGGTAGGAACCTGCGGAAGATCCTTGAGCCGTTGCGGGGCGGTCACGGCGAGCGGGCGGACACGGCCCGCGCGAATCAGCGGTAACACCGCGCTGATCTCGCCGATCGCGTAGTCGACGTTGCCAGCGGCGACGTCGGTCATGGCCGGCGCCGTGCCCTTGTAAGCGATGGGATTCGCGCGCACATGGAAGCGCTCGTTCAGCAGTTCGGTATAGATCTGGTAGGTGGGACTACCCGCCGCGTAGTTGAGTTTGCCCGGCGCGGTGCGCAGGGCGCCGATGAGCCCCCCAAGCGCCTTGTACGGCGAATTCGCCGGCACGACGACGACCATGGCAAAGCGCGCGAGGCGCTCCACGGGCGCAAAGCCGTTGACGGGATCGTAGGGCGGGTTAGTGAACAGCACGGCGTTGGTTACCATCGTCGAGTTGCTGCCGACGAAGAGCGTGTAGCCATCAGGCGCGGCGTCGGCGACGGCGCGGGCGCCGATGAAGCCGTTCCCGCCGGGGCGGTTCTCCACCACGAACGGCTGGCCCAGCTTTGCAGCGAGCTTCTGGGCAATGAAGCGCGCCGTGGAATCCGCGCCGCTGCCGGGCGGCAACGACACCACGAGCTTGACTGGCCTTGCCGGGTAATCGGGCTGCGCACCGGCCGGCAGGGCGAATAGCCCGAGCGCGGCCAGCATGAGGCGTCGCCTCACGGCGTCAGTTGCCATGTTGTCTCCTTGTTTTCGTGCCGGTGGCCCAAAAGGTTTGGCATCCGGATGGACTCGGATGTTACTGATTGCGATGCCTCTGGAAAAATACTTTCGATATGTCAGCCGATACGTCCGCTGTATCGGCGACGGCCCCATTCGGTAGCCGTCTCACTCGATAGGAGGCGGGCCTCGGCGTAGTGCAATATTGTTGCGCCAGCGGTAGCACAGGCGGCAATGGAAACTGGCGTCGCGACACGGCCCGTAGTCAATAGCGAACACGATCCGCGCTACAAAGACTTCTGAAAGTCGTATTACCGGCTCATGGCTCGCAGAGGCATCAGCGAGAAAATGGCGAAGTTGGAGGTGCGGCGTCGCACACCATTGAAGGAGACCGCGCCAAAACGGGTGCAGACGACCGGACCTCTACTGAGAGGCCAATGAGACACCTACAATGCGCACATGGCTTCCGATCCCGGGCCGGCGACCTCCGTCCTTCAACTTCGAATTGCTCTGCGCGGCCTGAGCCCGCCGGTTTGGCGACGCGTCCTCGTTCCCGAGCACTTGACGCTCGGGCAATTGCACCCTGTCATCCAGGTAGTCATGGGCTGGGCCGACCAACATCTGCACCCGTTCAGCATTCGTGGCAGGCGTTACGGCGAAGCTCATGAGGGCGTCTTGCAGTTCTCCACCGTGGCAAACGAGCTACCGCTGACCGCGTTTCATCTCCGCGAACACGAAGGCTTCGCCTATGTGTATGACTTCAACGCGTGGTGGCGTCACGAGATACGGATGGAGCGGCGTATGTTGCGGCAACATCCTGGCCGACTTCCCCGTTGCGTGGCGGGTTATGGGCCATGCCCGCCAGAGGACATTGGCGGGATCGAGAGGTATCTGGAGGCCAGCGACGAACGCGGTGAGTATGAGTTCCTCGATTGGATTGAGTCGCTGCGCGAGGATCCAATCGTGCTGGAAGACTTACGCGATGAGGTCGGCCAGTGGCTGACTTGACTGGACCGCCGCTTCGACCGCCAAATTTTCCATGATCGGTTGCGACGGCTCCAGGCGTAGACTGGTCGCCGCAGCTTCCACGGGAGGAGGGCGGCCATGCGTATCAGCTTGCAACTCGTAGTGCACGATGAGGGAGGCGAGCCAGCCACCATCACCGAAATAGTCCAGTTCGAGAGAGGCGGCCTTGATGTGGGCTCGCTGGGCCTCCATCTGGACGAGGCGAAATTTTTGCTGGGTCGGCTGCAGCGCACGATGGTCGCGGCACAGGTTGCCGAGGCAGTTGCCCGGACCAGCGTTTGTCCCACGTGCGGGGCGCAGCTGCCTTGCAAGGGCCACCATCACTTGGTCTTCTGTAGTGCGTTCGGGCGATTGTCGATTGACAGTCCCAGGCTGTACCCCTGTCGGCGGTGCAAGGGCGACGCAGCTAGCTTTTCTGCTATGAGAAGGTGTGCAACCCGGTCAACCGGTTACCTTCCTGTCGGACGGCGGAGAGACGGTACGGTTTGCACAGCTCGGCTTTGGTGACCGCGGCGAGTACGTTCTCGACTGGTTCCACATCGCTATGCGGATCCAGAACCTCGAACAGATGATCAAGGGCCGGCCGGCACACTGCGATGGCCCCAGCAATACCGCATTGATCAAGACGCTGCATGGCGCCAAGTGGCACCTGTGGCACGGCTGCCCCTATCCGGCGTTGCGCCGACTCGAAATCCTGGGCTCGGTTCTGGACGCCGAGGCTAGCCCTGAGGAGGCCAAACTCCTTGGCAAGCTCGAGGAGTTCATTGTCTACCTCGACAACAACCGGCACTTCATCGTGAACTACGGTGACTGTTATCGGCATGGGGAGCCCATTGCATCGGGTTTTGTCGAGTCAGCCGTCAACCAGGTGGTCAGCAAGCGGTTCGTCAAACGACAGCAGATGGCCTGGCGGCCGAGGCACGCGCACAACCTACTGCAAATCCGGACGGCCGTGCTCAATAACCAGCTCCGGTCTCACGTTGAACGATGGTATCCCTCCATCGCCAAGGAAGAAGACCACCGCCTTGCCGCTTAGTCAGCCCCCGTTTTGGCGCGGTCTCCGTTACACCAGCGATCCGCCGGAACAATGTTGAGGCCCCACGGTCTTTGAGACGACAACGCAGGATCCTGTTCTGCAGCTTCCTCAAATCTGTGCACCTAAAATGAAGTCGATCGAAATCGAGCGCGCCGAAGCGATTACCTGGATCCGCATCCAGATGGCCCAGCACGGCCTGACCCTGGCTCACCCGCAGGCCGGCGGCTGTTTTGCCGAGCCGCCACCGGCGACGTTGCCTGGGACGGTGCGCTATCGCAACGCGCACGGGCAGGGCTGGGACGGCTGCGGCGCCATGCCGGACTGGCTGCAGCGGGCGATCCACGCCGGGCAGACGGTGGAACATTTTCGGATAGTTGCGACAAGGGAATAGTTGAGCGCGCCATGGTGGGACCCGCCTCCGCCCCCTGATTACATGGATGACCCGCTCATGTCGTGTACCACCTATATCCAGAGGAATGACACATAGTCTGGAAAAAGTGGGTTAAGCACGACTTCGCGTCAGGGTTAGGCGCCCAGCAGGGTTCTTGGCTGGTTTGGTAATGCGCTCCGGCTAGGACGTCTTTGTCGTCTTGGCCGGGCTTGGCGTGATCGCGAGCGGAGCGAGGTCAGTCTGGCGAAACTTGAGAAATTCCTTGACCATCTATCTACAGGTAGATAAGATTCAAGTCATGGAATCTGCTGCACCGCAGGCAACAAACAAAGGCCGCGCAATGTGGAGATCTCACAAGCAGTAAATGTGACATCACCGGCATGCGCTGTTTTTTTACCCTGCACGCCTATCTATTAGTAGATAACCACCAAAGAGACTTACGTCTTAACAAGCAGTTCCGGTCTTCGCGGCCTGTGCAGACCTCGGACCTCAGCTAAACGAATTGGAGAACTTCATGAACACCAAGCTCATCGCCAAGTCGCTGATCACCGTCGCCGCTCTTGCCGCTGCCTTCGTCGCAGGTGGTGCCCAGGCATCCGGCCCCAAGGACAGTGCCTTCAGCGGCGACCGCTACGGCTACAACTTCCGCGTCAACGACAGCCGGAGCGCGTTCACCGACGGCGCCCGCGCCGGTAAGTTCGACCCGTTCACCGAAGGCGCCCGCGTCGGCAAGGCCGATCCGTACAGCGACGGTGCGCGCATCGTAGCCGGCCTGGATCGCACCGGCGTGTCGTCTTCGCCCGCCCGCAGCCGCGACATCTACAGCGACGGCGCTCGCACCGGCAAGTTCGACCCGTTCACCGAAGGTGCCCGCGTCGGCGAGGCCGACCCGTACACTGACGGCGCCCTGGCCTGAGCAGGCGGAAGAGGCGGCTGGCCACAGCGCGGGTCGCGCCGTTTCGGGCCAGCAGTACCAAGCGCAGGCCCTCGTGGCGGCAACTCGACAGATCGGGAGCACATTATGAATATTCGGCAAGGTTTCCTCGCAACCGCTGGCTGGTTTCTGCTGTGCGCCGCCAGCGGTTCGATGGCCGCTGCGGTGGCACAGGTGCTGCCGGCTTGATCCGGCAACCACACCGCGGCCCTGCCAGACGCATCGGAGTTTCGCAATGACCACGCTTTCCGTACGCGACCAGCTGGTGGAACACGCCCTGTCGCTGATACGCCGCCGAGGATTCAATGGCTTCAGCTATCGGGACCTAGCGGAGCTGGTCAGCGTCAAGACATCGAGCATCCACTACTACTTCCCGTCCAAGGACGACCTGCTGCAGGAAGCGATGTCGCGCTACATCGCCCGGCGCGCCGAGCGCCTGCGCAGCATCGACACCAGCCTGCCGCTGGCCGAGCAGGCCGAGCAATACCTAGGCTCGGTGCGCGATAGCGCGGGCAGCGACCAGATCTGCCTGTGCGGCATGCTGTCGGCCGAGCTGGCGCTGCTACCCAAGTCGGCGCACACGGCCCTGCAGGGCTACTACAAGCTCAATGAGGCCTGGCTGGCCCGGCTGGTGCAGCGCGCTGCCGAAGCCCGCGGTGACACGCTGCCGGCTTCGCCGGGCGCCATCGCGCAGGTGCTGTACGGCGCGCTGCAGAACAGCGTCGTGACGACACGTCTTTTCGGCGCGCCGGAGCGGCTCGATGCAGCCTGCAACGCGGTGCGCACGGCCTTGGCCGAGCCGGAACAGCAGCCGGCCTAGTCTATGCGTTGGGGCGCTGGCCAAGGCTCGTGACGGGTCTGGTGCACACGCGGTTCTTGCGTCGGATCTTACGTCGCCGATGCGCCAGCTTCGCACTCTCTGTCTCATCTGTTTCAACGCATCGCTTCTCACCGCGGGAAGAAAGCCAGTAAATCGCCGGTGGTGTCTGTTCGATGCTGCTCTCGGCCCGAACGTAAAGCCGAGGAACGCAAACTGCACGTTCGGACAAGTGCCGGTGCGCTTAAGCGTGAGGTCATGCCCGGACCAGTAAGGGGGGCCGCGCTCGATAGTTTCATTCGCAATGGCGCTGTGTCCTACTTTCATGAAACCTGCATGGCGAAGATGGGCCGTGACCGGATGTCGGTCGTAGATGCGAAGCTGCGCGTCTACGGCGTCGATATCGATTGCACTGGCCATTGGCACAAGTTCTTCGTCGTAGACAACGAGGCGGCGTGCCGCACATGGGCCAAATGCGATCTGTCCAACAGCTAGCGAGAGCCATTGCTGCACAAGTGCATTGCCTTCCGGATCTTCAGGGAGCCAAGAGGGCTCGCCATACTTCTTAGCCGAGTACACCAGAATCGCGTTTGAATCGTAGAGCGTCGTATCGCCGTCAATGATGACGGGGACCTCCCCGAAAGGGCTCCGCGCAAGGAATTCTGGCGTTTGCAGGTTGCCGCTTTGCGGCTCAATATCGATCTTCTCGTAAGGCAGGCAGAGTAGCGACAATAGCAATTGAACGCGATGGCCGTGGCCCGAATACGTCATCGAGTACAGTCGAATCGGAACCAAGTTTGTAGGTCTTTTGGTTGTCATGGTGTTCGTCCTCATCCGATCGCGGCGACGATCTTTCCCCATGCGTGGGCAAAACGGAGCAAGCCGGTGCCGGCGTGACAGTTCACGTACTCAAAAGACGGCGTCGTGCCGAGAACGAAGACTTCATGCCAGGTGACAACGCTGCGTGCGGCCCGATACTTCCGGCGCATCGCGAGCGCGTGCTTGAAGATGTCAAGATGACTCTTGTGTCCAGCAGCCCATCGTTCAAGTTGTCCAAGCGAAAGGAAGTATCCGTGCTTTGACGTTTCCTTCAACTCGTTGCCCTCTTGATCCAGCGTAACCAGCGCACGCAGTGACAAACAGCCTGTCGTTGCGGCATGGTCCTTAAGGTAGGCCATCCCCGTCTCAAGCTTGGGCTGAAGGTTGGTGTAGTAGTCGTCAAGTTGGTCGCCTTCTGCCTTCTCCCAGTACTGGCCAGAGCGAATGTTCACGACGTTGGGCGGAACATCAATCCGGATGCGGGCCCGCGAAGCGCCCAAGAACTCGCCTTGGGGGACTGATTCGCCGTAAGGGGACGCGAGAGGATCGACTGCAGAAATCGGCAGCCGGTCGCGCATCGCACCGAAATAGCCAGCGATATACATGGGCTCCAGTTCGCTTCCCTTTGTGCGAGCGATCCCCGCCCGATAGTACGGCTCTGAAAAGATGGTTTCGATCCTGTCATAAGGCACCGTAAGCGTTTCACGCCAGTAGCCTACATTCTCCTCTTCTCGCTCTTGAGAGGCGAACCAGGTGTTAAAGGCATCCTGGTGCTTCCAGATCGCGTACCGCGTAATGTCGGTCCAGTACGCAATGACAATCGAATTGGTAGACCCGGCCTCGTCGGTATGTCGCACCTCATCGAAGCAATCCGGGCCCCAGGCGCTTGCAAAGGCGTCGCGAGTCCTTTTGAAGAATGCGCGTTCCGTACCGAAGTCCGCCGGAGTACGTTGCACTGCGATGTAGTCCGACACAACGGTCGTAAGGGGGGCGTTCCACCGGACGTGGAACTTCGGGGCGGCCGGTGCAAACTCTCCCGGCCGTTGGGCTGGGATCGTGCGGGGATACTCGATATGAAAGCTCATTTTGATTCGCTGGCAGGAAAGAGGGAGTAGCCACTGTCGATCAACGGCTGGCTGTTTTCGTTTACCAGAACACGGAAGACGTCTGGCCGTGAATAGTGGCCGACTGCGTCAAGGTCGTACTTTGCTGGAGGGATATCGTCTAGATCAATCTCGGCTACCAGGATCGATATCGCCGGTGAATGTCACCATTGCAAACGCGACAGCGGGGAAGAAGCCACCGAAGATTCCGTTTCCGACGTGATACGGGAACGACAAGCCGGTGTATCGAACCCGCGCGGGGAACATTTCAACCAGTGCGGCAGCGAGAGGATGGAGCCGCCTGCGCCTGTCATCTGGATCCAGCTCGTGTTGCGGCCCTTTCTGCCGGGGCTCGCGTGCTCGGCTACGTAAATGGCAGCGCCGCCATATTCACCACCCAGTCCAATGCCTTGAACCACGCGAAGCAGCAGAAGGATTGGAGCGAGAAATCCGACCTGTTCGTACGTCGGAAGCAGGCCAACGCAGAATGTGGCTCCCCCCATCAGGACGATCGTGATGAGGAAGGTGTACTTACGGCCGATCAGATCGCCCAAGCGGCCGAATAGCAGTGCGCCCAGCGGACGTACGGCGAAGCCCACACCAAAAGCGATGAGGGCGAAGAGATAGGCGCTGGACGGGGAACGTGGGGCAAGGAAGAGTCTGGAGAATACCGACGCAACAGCGCCGAACAGGAAAAAGTCGTACCACTCGAAGAGCGTCCCGAGGGTAGATCCGACGATCACAAGGCGCTCGTGCTTCTGCGAGTGCTGAATAGTTGACGATTGTGTTGACATGGCCTTCCTC
>NZ_JBFTLX010000080.1:0-25876 GCF_056396665.1 Cupriavidus sp. 05T313
GCTTTCTTCTCGTTAGTCTTCTGCTTTCTTCTCGTTAGTCTTCTTTGCCGAAGCAAAGAAGAGTGACCGGCGTCCCCCGCAGGGGGATGTCGTACGCACTTGGGTCCAAAAACCAACGCCGCTCAAAGAATCAACGACCAACGACCAACCCGCAAAGCACAAGGCCCATTCGCCCCACCAGACCAGAACCATCTGAACTCGGCTAGGAAATTTCGCAGAGAGAATATCTCGCAAAAGGAAGAGGAGCACCCAATGGCAGGACCAACCATCGACTTCTGGCAAGCCCGCTTTGAATCCAGGCAAACCCCTTGGGAACGCGAAGCCGCCAGCCCGCAACTGGCGCACAGCGCCAGCCGCGTTATCCATGGGTAATCCCCAATCCATATACAGCCAGTCCACACAAGAGCCACACCGGTAGTTTTGTTACGGTGGCACCAGTCGCATCAGTCRCAACACGGCGAAGCGCAAGACGGCACGTGCCGCGCCCGATGCCATCGGGCGCGCGTGACCCACCCAATTCCGAGATCGACCCCGGCCACCCGCACACCGCGCGCGGCAAGGGGCGGCCGGCACAGGAGACAAGATTGGAGATCCTGCAATTGACGATCTCGGGCATCGCGCTGGGCTGCATCTACGCGCTGATCGCCCTGGGCTTTGTGCTGATCTACAAGGCCACCGAGACCGTGAACTTTGCCCAGGGCGAGTTCATGATGCTCGGCGCCTTCGCCGGCGTGGTGCTGACCATGCTCGGCCTGCCCCTGCTGCTGGCGGTGCCGCTGACGGTGGCGGGCATGGCCGGCTTCGGCATGCTGGTGGAACGCCTGGCGATTCGCCCCATCCTCGGCCAGCCGCAGTTCACGGTAGTGATGCTCACCATCGGCATGGGCTACGTGATGCGCGGCCTGATCACCATGGTGCCGGGCATCGGCGCCGGCACGCATACCCTGCCGGTGCCTTACCAGGGCATGGTATGGCGCACCGGCGGGCTGGTGCTCAGCGTGGAGCAGGTGGCGGTCATCGGCGTCACCGCCGCGCTCTGCGTGGTGCTGTACCTGGTGTTCCGCTACAGCCGCATCGGCGTGGCCATGCAGGCCAGCTCGCAGAACCAGCTGGCCGCCTATTACATGGGCATTCCGGTACGGCGGCTGAATGGGCTGGTGTGGGGGCTGTCGGCTTCGGTGGCGGCCATCGCCGGCCTGCTGCTGGCGCCCATCACCTTTGTCCACGCCAGCATGGGCATGCTCGGCCTCAAGGCATTCCCCGCCGCGGTGGTTGGTGGCTTCGGCAGCCTGCCGGGCGCGATCGTGGGTGGGCTGGTGATTGGGGTGGTGGAGTCGCTGGCGGGCTTCTACCTGCCGGAAGGCTTCAAGGATGTGGCGGCCTATGTGGTGGTGCTGGTCATGCTGGTGATCAAGCCCAACGGCCTGTTCGGCGAGAACCTGCGTAAAAAGGTGTAGAAACGCGATGCGATTCCTGTTCAAGACCGACTATCGCCAGGACCTCAGCCTGGCAAGGCACTCCGGCCACGTGTTCTGGTATGGCTTGCTGCTGGTTTGCCTGCTGATCGCGCCGGGCTGGGCCAGCAGCTACTGGATCGCGCAGCTTGGCTTCGTGCTGATCTACGCCATTGCGGGGCTGGGCCTGATGGTACTGTCCGGGTACACCGGGCTGCTGTCGATCGGGCATGCGGCATTCCTGGGCGTTGGCGCATATGCGCAGGCCTGGCTGACCAGCCACGGCGTGCCCTTCGTGCCGGCCTTGCTGGCGGCGGGGGCGCTGTCGGCGCTGGCGGGCGTGGTGGTGGGGCTGCCGGCGCTGCGGGTCAAGGGCATCTACCTGGCCATCGCGACGCTGGCCTTCGGGCTGATCGTCGAGGAAGTCCTGGCGCGCTGGGACAGCGTGACCGGCGGCAATGCGGGGCTGCCGGTGGCCGCGCCGCAACTGTTCAGCTACGTGCTGGAGGGGCCGGTGGCGTTCTACTACCTGGCGCTGGCGGTTTGCCTGCTGGCTACGCTGGCGGTGCTCAACCTGCTGCGCAGCGCCACCGGGCGGGCGTTCATCGCCATCCGCGATTCCGAGATCTCCGCGCAGAGCATGGGTATTCACCTGGCGCGCTACAAGACATTGTCATTTGCGCTGTCCGCCGCGCTGGTCGGCATCGCGGGAGCGCTCTACGCACACAAGCTGCGCTATATCTCGCCCGAGCAGTTCGGCATCGCCCAGTCGATCGACCTGTTGCTGCTGGTGGTGGTGGGCGGCCTGGGCTCGGTGCACGGCGCCTTCCTCGGTGCGATCTTCCTGATCGTCATGCCGCAGACGATCGTGCTGGCCAAGGATTTCCTGCCGCCGGCCATCGCGCAGGCCAGCGGGCTGCAGGCGCTGGTGTACGGGACGGTGCTGATGGCATTTGTCCTGTTCGAGCCGCTAGGGCTGTATGGGCGCTGGTGCAAGATCCGTACTTACCTGGAACTGTTCCCCTTCTATCGCCAGGGCATGTTCCGGCGCCAGAAGGCGTTCCAGCGCTCCGAGCGCCTGAAATAAGGAGGCCGGCACCATGACAGACACTCTTCTCAGCGTGCGCGACCTGTCGGTCCGCTTTGGCGGCGTGCTGGCGCTCAACGGCGTGAGCTTCGATGTCCGGCGCGGTGAGGTCTTCACACTGATCGGCCCCAACGGGGCCGGCAAGACCACGGTGTTCAACCTGATCAGCCGCATCTATCCGCCCACCAGCGGCGAGATCCTGTGGCAAGGCGAGGTGCTGACACAGTTGCCGCCGCACGCGATCGCCGCGCAGGGCATCGCGCGCACTTTCCAGAATATCGAGCTGTTCGAGCACGCCACGGTGCTGCAGAACCTGCTGATCGGCCATCACACGCATCGCGCCGCCGGGTTCTGGGCCGACCTGCTGTTCACGCCCGCAGCGCGCCGTTCGGAACTGGCCGCGCGCCACAAGGCTGAAGAAATGATCGAGCTGCTGGACCTGCAGGCACACCGCGATGCACTGGTGGCGGGCCTGCCTTACGGCGTGCGCAAGGTGGTGGAACTGGCGCGCGCCCTGTGCAGCGGCCCGCGCCTGTTGCTGCTCGACGAGCCGTCCTCCGGACTGAATGTGGAAGAGACCGAGGACATGGCCTGGTGGATCCGCGACATCCAGAGCGAACTGGGCATCACCGTGCTGATGGTGGAGCACGACATGAGCCTGGTATCACGCGTGTCGGACCGGGTGCTGGCGATGAACCAGGGCCAGGTGCTGGCGCAGGGCACGCCGGCCGAGGTGCAGGCGCATCCCGGCGTGATCGAGGCTTACCTGGGCACGGTGGACGACGTGGCCTCACTGCGGAGGGCGGCATGAACCTGATGGAAGGCACGGACAAGATGCGCAAGATCCAGGATGCCCCCGTGCTGGCGCTGGCCAACGTGGAAAGCGCATACGGGCCGGTCAAGGCGATCCGCGGCGTAAGCCTGGCGGTGCAGCGCGGCAGCATCGCCACCGTGCTGGGCGCCAACGGCGCCGGCAAGACCACCATCCTCAAGACCATTTCCGGCGTGCTCGACCCGACCCGCGGCAGCATCGCCTTCAAGGGCGAGAGCATTGCCGCGATGGACCCGGCGCAGATCGTGCGGCGCGGTCTGAGCCATGTGCCCGAGGGGCGCGAGGTATTCCCGCTGCTGTCGGTACGGGACAACCTGCTGATGGGCGCCTATACGCGGCGCGACCGCGACGGCGTGGCGCGCGACATGGAGGCGGTCTACGGCTACTTCCCGGTGCTGCGCGAGCGCGCCGGCCAGGACGCAGGCCTGCTGTCGGGCGGCCAGCAGCAGATGCTGGCGATCTCGCGAGCGCTGATGGCGGCGCCCGAATTGATCCTGCTCGACGAGCCGAGCCTTGGCCTGTCGCCCAAGCTGACCAAGGACATCTTCGACATCGTGGTGCGCATCAACCGCGAGCGCGGCACCACCATTCTGCTGGTGGAGCAGAACGCCAACATGGCGCTCAACGCGGCGGACTACGGCTACGTGCTGGAGAACGGCCGTATCGTGGCCGAGGACACCTGCGCCGTGCTGCGCGAGAAGGACGATATCAAGGAGTTCTACCTCGGCATGAAGGACAGCGGCGTGCGCGGCGAGCGCCGCTGGAAGAAGCGCAAGACCTGGCGCTAGCACGCGGCAAGGGCCTCTGCAACCGAAACCGATCACCCGTTTTTCCGAGAGCAACCAATGGCAATGGCGAGAGCGCACACCATGAAGCCCCTTTCCGAAGCGGCATTCGACACCCTGCCGAAAATGTTCTGGCATGGCGTGGCCGAGCGCGGCGACGCGGTCATGATGCGGCAGAAGGATCTGGGCGTCTGGCGCAGCTACCGCTGGCGCGAAGTGGGCGAGATCGTGGCCGATGTCGCCGCCGGCCTGGCCGAGCTGGGCCTGCAGCCGGGCGAGGTGGTGTCGGTGCTGTCCAACACCAACCGGGAATGGGTGTGGAGCGACCTGGGCGCCTTGACGGCCGGCGCCGTGGTAAGCGGCATCTACCCCACCGATTCGCCTGCGCAGGTGGAATACCTGTGCCACGACTCCGGCAGCGTGATGCTCTTCGTGGAGAACGAGGAGCAGCTCGACAAATACCTGGAAGTGCGCGAGCGGCTGCCACGGCTGCGCAAGGCGGTGGTCTACGACATGGAAGGGCTGGCCGGCTACGACGACCCGGACGTGCTCAGCTTCGACGCGCTGCTGGCACTCGGCAGGCAGGTGCGGGCGCGAGAGCCGGATCTGGTGGCGCAACGGCTGTCCGCCGGCAGTGCCGATGCGCTGGCGGTGCTCGTGTACACATCGGGCACCACGGGACGGCCCAAGGGCGCGATGCTGTCGCACCGCAATGCGCTGCGCAGCTGCCTGACGCTGCGCGAGTTCCTGCCCGCCACCACCATCGGCGAGCGCATGGCCTTCCTGCCGCTGTGCCACGTCTCGGAGCGGATCTTCGGCGAGTATTACTCGATCCTGTCCGGCGCCGTCATCAACTTCGTCGAGAACCCGGACACCATCTTCGACAATATCCGCGAGATCCAGCCCGATGCTTTCCTGGCGGTGCCGCGCGTGTGGGAGAAACTCTATTCCAGCGTCACCATCGCGGTACGCGAGGCCACCCGCCTGCAGCGCTGGGCCTATGACTGGGCCATTGCCGCCGGACGGGCCCGCGTGCACGAAGACGGCCAGGCAAAGCCACTGCCGCCCGGCGCGCGCCTGAAGCTCTGGCTCGCCGATACGCTGGTACTGGGTAACGTGCGCCGCATGATGGGGCTGAACCGCGTGCAACTGGCCGTGACCGGCGCGGCGCCGATCTCGCCGGACCTGATCCGCTGGTATATGGCGCTGGGCATCGTGCTGCACGAGCTATGGGGCATGACCGAGATCACCGGCGCGGCCACCTGCAACCCGCCGGGACGGACGCGGCCGGGCAGCATCGGCATCGCCTTGCCGCATACCGAGGTGAAGATCTCCCACGAGGGCGAGTTGCTGGTGCGCGGGCCGCAGGTGTTCATGGGCTACCTGAACCTGCCCGGCAAGACCGCCGAAACGATGGTGGACGGCTGGCTGCGCACGGGCGACGTGGGCCGGGTGGACGGGCAGGGCTATTTCTATATCACCGACCGCATGAAGGACCTGATCATCACCGCCGGCGGCAAGAACGTCACGCCGTCCGAGTGGGAGAACCAGCTCAAGTTCAGCCCTTACGTAACCGACGCCGTCGTCATCGGCGATCGCCGGCCCTACCTGAGCTGCCTGGTGATGATCGACCAGGACAACGTGGAACAGTGGGCGCAGGAGCACGACGTGCACTTCTCCGACTACGGCTCGCTGTGCCGCAGCAAGGAAGTGATCGCGCTGGTGGGGCAGGAAATCGACAAGGTCAACAAGCAGTTTGCGCGGGTCGAGCAGATCAAGGCGTTCCGGCTCATCGAGACCCGCCTCGGCGCCGAGGACGAGGAACTGACCCCGACCATGAAGCTCAAGCGCAAGCTGGTCAACGACAAGTACAGCGCGCTGATCGAGTCGATGTACCTGGCCAAGGTGGCCTGAACGCAAGCGGCCCCAACAGGAGGCGCCATGAGCGATGCAGACAAAGCGGTTCCCGTCAGCCTGGTGCGGCACGGCCGCATCGGCCTGCTGTGCATCGACCATCCGCCGGTGAATGCGCTCTCGGTGGCCACGGTAGCGGCGCTGGATGCCAGGGTGGCCGCCTTCGAGGCCGATCCCTCCCTCGATGGCTTGCTGATCTGGTGCGCGGGCCGGACCTTCGTGGCCGGTGGCGACATTGCCCAGTTCGACGCGCCGGATTTCTCCGCCGCGCCTTACAACCGCATCCTGGCGCGGATTGAAGCCAGCGAACGGCTGGTGGTGGCGGCCCTGCACGGCACCGCGCTCGGCGGCGGGCTGGAACTGGCGCTGGCCTGCCATTACCGGGTGGCCTTGCCCTGCACGCGGATCGGGCTGCCGGAGATCAAGCTGGGGCTGCTGCCGGGCTCGCTCGGTACCCAGCGGCTGCCGCGCGCCTGCGGGGCAGCGCTGGCACTGGACCTGATGCTGAGCGGGCGCCTGCTCGACGCCGAGGCGGCGCTGGCCGCCGGCATCGTCGACGCGCTGGTGCAGGGGGAGCCGCTGGCCGCGGGCCTCAACTTCCTGGAAGACCTGCTTGAGCGTCTGGCGCCGCCGCGACGCCTGTCCACACTATCYGTACCCGTGGCTGGCCTGTCCAAGGACTTCTTCCCGCAAGCCATGCAACATGCCACGCAGCAGCGCGCGCACTATCCCGCCGCCGCGGCCATCGTGCAAGCGGTGGAAGCGGCAGCGACGCTGCCATTCGCGCAGGGCGAGGCGATGGAGGCAGCCTTGCTCACCGCCTGCGTGGCCTCGCCCGAATCGCGGGCGCTGCGGCACCTGTTCTTTGCCGAACGGCAGGCGGCACGCGTGCCCGGCATGCCCGCGGGAGCGGCGCCGCGCGCGCTGCACACGGCAGGCGTGGTCGGCGCCGGCACCATGGGCAGCCGCATCGCCATGAGCCTGGCGGATGCCGGCTTGCCGGTGACGCTGGTGGAAGCCAGCGGCACAGCGCTGGCGAGGGGCCTGGCCTCGGTCCGCGCCCAGTACGAAGCCAGCGCGGCGGCGGGGCGGATACAGCCGGAGCAGGTCGCCAGGCGCATGGGCCTGATCGCGGGAACCCTGGACTATGCAGCGCTGGCCGGCTGCGAGTTGGTGATCGAGGCGGTGGACGAGGACATGGCGCTCAAGCAGCATGTGTGCGCCCGGCTCGGGCGCATCTGCAAGCCCGGCGCGATCATCGCCACCAACACCTCGACGCTGGATGTGGAAGTGCTGGCCGAGTCCAGCGGCCGGCCCGCCGATTTCGCCGGCGTGCATTTCCGCAATCCGGCCAATGGCGGGCGGCTGATCGAGGTGGTGCGCGGCAGCGCCACCGCGCCGGATGTGCTGGTGACGGCCATGCAGCTGGCCCGGCGGCTCGGCAAGGTGGCGGTGGTGTCGGGCGTGTGCTTCGGCTTTATCGGCAACCGCATGGCCGAAGCCTACCTGCGCGAGAGCGAGTTCCTGCTGATGGAAGGGGTAAGCCCGGCGCGGCTCGACGCCGTGATGCAAGCCTACGGCATGGCGATGGGCCCATGCCGCATGCTGGACCTGGCCGGGATCGACGTGGGCGCCAAGATCGTGCTGGAGTACGGCAAGGCCGGCGGGCTGCCGCCCGATCCCGCCTACCGCGCGGTGGTGCGCACGCTGTTCATGCTGGGGCGGCTCGGCTGCAAGAGCGGCGCGGGCTATTACCGGTATCTGGATGGGCAACCGGTGCCCGACCCCGAAGCGGAACGCATCTGCGCCGCGCTGGGGCGCGCGCACGGCATCGCCCGCCGCATGGATATCGCCGATGCCGAGATCGTCGAGCGCCTGCTCTATCCCCTGATCAACGAGGCCGCCAAGCTGCTGGAAGAGGGCGTAGCGTGCCGGCCCGGCGACATCGACATGGTGTGGACCGCCGGCTATGGCTTTCCGGATTACCTCGGCGGCCCGGTCTGGCAGGCCGACAGCATTGGCCTGCCGCGCATCGTGGCGGGACTGGAGCGCTATGCGCGGCTGCGCGGCAATCCTTACGACTACTGGGACATCTCGCCGTTGCTGGCGGCACTGGCGCGGGGCGGGCAGCAYTTGTCCGGCTGGTCGGCACCGCCGGCCGCGGCCGATACGCCTGCAACGGCGGAGCAGGGCCGTCCCGCCATGCCCATCTCGTTATCGCCGGATCCGCTGGCCGGGCAAAGCCGGATCCAGTCTGGACCCAAGCCGCCGCAGAGCGTGCATTGACCAAGGCAGTCCGTCAGTTCCTATATCCATAGCGCCATAAAACAAGGAGACAACCATGATCCTGAAGACCACCATCGCCGCACTTGCCCTGGCGCTAAGCGCCGGGGCGGGCGCGCAGACCCGCGGCGTCACCGACAAGGAAATCGTGCTCGGCCTGATCACCGATATGTCCGGCCCGATCGTCAACTACGGCAAGGAATCCCGCAACGGCATGACCATGGCCGTGGAAGAAATCAACGCCCGCGGCGGCGTGCAGGGCCGCAAGCTGCGGGTGGTGGTGGAAGACAACGGCTACGAACCCAAGCGTGCCGTGCTGGCGGCGCAGAAGCTGGTCACGCAGGACGGCGTGTTCGCCATCATCGGCCACCTGGGCACCGCGCCCAATATGGCCACGCTGCCGATCCTGGTGCAAAGCAAGGTCTTCAACTTCATGCCGCAGAGCGCCGCGCGCGACATGTATGAGCCCGCCAGCCCGTACAAGATCGCGCTGGGGCCGTCCAATTTCCTGATGTCCACCACCATCATGGATTACTTCTTCAAGCAGAAGCCCTACCAGCGGGTGGGCGCGCTGTACCAGGACGACGACTACGGGCGGGAGTCGGTGGAAGGCGTGCAGGCCTATCTCAAGGCCAGGAACATGACCCTGGTGGAGAAGGTGTCGTACAAGCGCGGCGCCACCGATTTTTCCTCGCAGATGGCGCGGCTCAAGGCGGCCAACTGCGACCTGGTGTTCAACGCCTCCACGATGCGCGAGTACATCGCCTCGGTCCAGGAAGCGCGCAAGATCGGCTTCAACCCGGTTTTCGCCGGCACCTCGGCCAATTACGCGCACCAGGTGCCATTGCTGGGCGGCAAGGCCATGGAAGGCCTGCATGCGGCGGCCTTCATCATGCTGCCCTATGCGGATGATGCAAACCCGGCGGTGCGGCAATGGGCTGCCGCCTACAAGAAGCGCTTCAATGAAGACCCGGGCGTGTACTCGATGTTCAGCTACTACGCCTACACCACCTTCGCCACCATCGCCGACAAGGCCGGGCGCAACCTGACCGCCGAGTCCTTCAACGCCGCCATGGAGTCGACCAAGCTGCCGCAAGACACGCTGGGCAACCCGGGCTTCAATGTCTCCGCCAGCAACCGCCTGAGCAACGACCGCATCCGCATCATGAAGGTGGCTGGCGACAAGTGGATTCCCGCCAGCGATCTGCTGCCGCCGCCCAAGATGAACTGAGCGCGGCGAGCCACAACGGGATGGCGATCCCCGCCGCCATGACAGGCGGCGGGTCTGGAGCAACGGACAATTGGAGACAGACATGAGCACAGCAACGGAACAGGCGCGCGAGCGCATCGGCCGCATCGCCCTGGGCGATGTGGTCCACCGCTCCGCCCGGCGCTTCGGCGCCCGGACGGCGCTGATCGAGGGCGACCATAGCCTGAGCTATGCGGCGTTGAACGCCGCCACCAACCAGTTCGCCCACTACCTGCTGGCGCAGGGAATGCGCAGCGCCGAGCGTGTCGGCATGCTGTGCAACAACTCCATCGGCATGATCGTGGCGCTGCTGGGAATCCAGAAGGCGGGCATGGTGTGGGTGCCGATCAATACGGCCCTGGCGCCGGACGCGATCCAATACATCCTGGAACACGCCGAGGTCACGCGGCTGGTGGCGGACGCGTCAGTGCTGGCGCGGCCCGGCATCGCGGAACTGGTGGCGGCGCTGGGCATTCCCGTTGTGCTCCTGGAGCCCGCAGGCGAGGTGGCAGGCGACCTGGCGGGCTTGGCCGCGACGAAGTACTCCGACGCGCTGGCCGGCCAGCCGGAGGCGCTGCCCGACGTGGATATCGCCAGCGGCCAGCTGGCGCAGATCATGTACACCAGCGGCACCACCGGCCCGCAGAAGGGCGTGATGCATTCCCACGCCTCGGTGCACTCGGTGCTGTCCGCCAACCTGGTCGATACGGGCTGCGGCACGGCGCGGGAGGTCTTTACCTGCCTGCTGCCGATGTTCCACTGTGCCCAGCACGGCAATACCATGAGTGCGCTGCTAGGCGGGCACACCGTGGTGGTGGGTCGCGGCTTCGATCCCGCCCGCGTGCTGGCCGACCTGGCCCGGCACCGCGTCAGCGTCGTGGTGGCGCTGCCGATGATGTACCGGGCCATGCTGGAGCACCCGCAGTTCGCCAACACCGATCTTTCCAGCGTGCGGCTGTGCATCTACGGCATGGCGCCGTTGCCCAAGAACCTGCTGCTGCGCCTGCTGGATGCGTTCTGCCCCAACTTCGTCCTGTGCTCGGGCCAGACCGAGATGTACCCGGCGGCCACCATCTTCGAGGCGGAGGAACAGCGCAAGCGCTTCGGCGCGTACTGGGGCGTCGGCACGGTGGTCAACGAGGTGGCGGTGATGGCCGACGACGGCAGGCTGCTCGGCCCCGGCGAGCCGGGTGAGATCGTGTTTCGCGGGCCCAACGTGATGCTGGGCTATTACAAGGACCAGGAGGCCACCGCCCGCGTGCAGCGCTTTGGCTGGCATCACTCCGGCGACCTGGGCGTGCTGGACGAGGACGGGCAACTGCTGTTCCTCGACCGCATCAAGGACATGATCAAGACCGGTGGGGAAAACGTACCTTCGATCAAGGTCGAAGAAGTGCTGCTGCGCCATGCCGCCGTAGCCAACGCGGCGGTGGTAGGCCTGCCGCATGCACGCTGGGGCGAGGCGGTGACGGCGTTCGTCACGCTCAAGCCAGGCGCGGCGGTGGAGCAGGAAGAGCTGGGCGCCCACTGCAAGGCGCATCTCGGCGGCTTCGAGGTGCCCAAGGACGTGGTGCTGCTGGCCGCGCTGCCGGCGACTTCCACGGGAAAGATCCAGAAGTTCGAGTTGCGCCAGCGTTATCGGGAACACTACGATGTGGCGGGAGCGCCGGGCTGACCAGCGCACGGTCCGGCCCCTGGCGCCACCGGGCCGGAACGCCTGGTCATAGCCACCTGACGCAAGACGCAGCCGGCTGCTCCGGCTACGCTGCTTTTTGCGCCGCGGCACGGCAGCACCGCCCGGCCAGCGTCGTCCGAAGCACCCAGACCGCACAACCAGCAGGCCTGACGACGCACCAACCGGCGCGCGGACAGCGCCCGGCAGGAGACAAAGGACATGCAGATGCAAGCACAAGGCATTGCGTGCCCGCCAGCCATGACCTTGGCGCCCGGCGCCAGGGCAGGGACCGGCAGGGTAATGTGGCTCACGCCGGAGCGGCTCTTCTACGCCGGCCTGCTGGGCTCGCCCTCGGTCCGCACCATGGGCGGCTTGCTGATTTATGTGGCTTTGCGCGCACCCATTCGCATCCGTTTCGACGGCGGGCCCTGGGCGTCCACGGAACTGGCGGTGGTGCCAGCCTATATGCCGCACTCGGTGGCCTGCGATGACCGCATGATCTGCGACCTCGGGCTAGAGGCCGAGAGCATCGACCTCGCCCGCCTGCCGTCTGTGATCCGCGGCCGGGTGGGGCCGGTGGACGATGCGGCATTCGTGCGCCACGTGCGCCAGGCCCACGCCTACCTGAGCGAGCGCGGACGGGAACTGGACCTGCAGGCGGACAGCTTCGACCAGATCTTCTTCGGCCATGCGCTGGCGCCACGCCGGCTGGACCCACGCATCGAAGCCGTGGTGCAGCGCATCCGCAACGCGCCCTCGGCCACCGCCACGGCCGGGTCCTGCGCCGCATCGGCCCATCTTTCGTTTTCGCGCTTCCTGCATTTGTTCAAGGAAGAGGTCGGCACGCCGTTCCGCAGCTTTCGTACCTGGAAACGCGCCCGCAGCCTGCTGCACTATGTCACCCAGGACTCCAATCTGGCGCATGTGGCGCTGGATACCGGCTATCCCGACTCCACGCACTTCAGCCACTCCATCCGCCAGGTCTACGGGCTCAAGCCCAGCGACATCTTTGCCGGCTCGCGCAAGCTCGCGCTGATCGGCGAGCGGGTGGCGGTGGGCGGGGGTATGCCTGGCTAGGCTGCTCCCGCAACAAGCTCGGATTTCCTGCTCCGTAACACCTGGCAACCGGGCTTTGGCACGGCTTGACAGCGGTCGATCTCGCCCCTTCCTACCCACTAAATTGGTAAAATGCAAATACCCATTAAATTGGTATTTGCAGAATACCCACACTACTCATAAAATGATTTTACGCACATAACGGGTACGCCCGGACCACCAAGATGAAACAACTGCTCTCCACCGCCGGCCAGCTAGGGCAAGTGCTGCAATCCGCACGGCGTGCGGCGAAGCTGTCCCAGACGGACCTCGCCTCGCGCCTGGGCATCAGCCAAAGCCGCGTCTCCCATATGGAGCTGAACCCCGGCAGCATCAGCGCGGATCAGTTGCTGGCGCTGGTCGGCAGCCTGGGCCTTGAGCTGGTCGTCCAGGACAAGCGCCCGGCCGGCGCCGATTCCCCGACGGTGGAGTGGTAGGCATGGGCCGCAAATCGCATGCGCGGGCGCTTTCGGTGTGGGCCAATGGCGAGCGGGTAGGGACGTGGCGCATCCCCACGCGGGGCGATATGGAATTGCAGTACGACCCCGGCTGGATCGCCTCGCCCGCCGGCCGGCCCTTGTCCCTGTCGCTCCCCTTCGGCGTCGATGCTTCACCGCTGAAGGGCGACAGGGTGCGCAACTACTTCGATAACCTGCTGCCCGACAGCGACGCCATCCGCAAGCGCCTCGCCACCCGCTTCAAGACAGCGACCACGGAGGCCTTCGA
The DNA here is from genome assembly GCF_056396665.1 of Cupriavidus sp. 05T313. Classification (NCBI taxonomy): domain Bacteria; kingdom Pseudomonadati; phylum Pseudomonadota; class Betaproteobacteria; order Burkholderiales; family Burkholderiaceae; genus Cupriavidus; species Cupriavidus sp. 05T313. Next base: position 13,101 of record NZ_JBFTLX010000080.1, read on the forward strand.
TCTGCTGGAAGCCATCGGCCGCGACTGCGTCGGCGCGGTGCAGTTGCTCGGCGAAAGCGAGCAGCCGGTGGGCCATGACCGCATCGACGGCACGCCGCAGTCTGATGCCGATATCGAAAGACTGCTGCGGCAAATGGTCGGCTCGGCCGCCCTGGGCGCACAGGGCGATGACGACGACTTCCGCATCTCCCTGGCCGGCGCGCAGGAGAAGACTGCGCTGCTGTGGCACGGCAACCAGTGGATGAAGCCCCACGGCGCCACGCCCACCACCCACATCCTCAAGCTGCCGCTCGGGCTGGTGGGCAACAAGCGGGCCGACCTCAGCACCTCGGTCGAGAACGAGTGGCTCTGCCTGACCATCCTCGCCGCCTATGGCCTGCCGGTCGCGCACAGTGAAATCAAGACCTTCGCCAGCCAGAAGGTCCTGAGCGTGCAACGCTTCGACCGGCAACCGCACTCGTCGGGCAACTGGATCCTGCGGCTGCCGCAGGAGGACTTCTGCCAGGCGCTGGGTGTCGCTCCTCACCTGAAATACGAAGCGGACGGCGGCCCGGGCATGCGCGATATCGCGCAGATCCTGCGGCAATCGACCCACGCCGACGAAGACCTCGAGTCCTTCCTCGCCACGCAGATCCTGTTCTGGATGCTGGCGGCACCCGACGGGCATGCCAAGAATTTCAGCATCCGGTTGCTGCCCGGGGGGCGTTACCGGATGACACCGCTCTATGACGTGATGTCGATCTGGCCGGTGGTCGGCAACGGGGCGAACCAGTGGTCGTGGCACAAGGCCAAGCTGGCCATGGCGGTGGCCGGCAAGAACCGGCACTACCTGTTCAAGGACGTGCAGCGCCGGCATTTCAACGCGATGGCGCCCAAGTGTTTCCACGGCCCGGATGCCGAGGGCATGATCCAGCGGCTCATCGCGCAAACGCCGGCGGTCATCGGAAAGGTCGGCGCGGCCTTGCCGGCTGGTTTCCCGCAGAAGGTGGCGGACAGCATCCTCCAGGGGCTGGAAGCTTCCGCCAGACAGCTCGAGGCAATGCCACCTGGATAGCGGCGGGGCCGGGCACCGGCGCGCCGACCACTTTGCGCAAGACGAAGTGCGCGGCGCAGCCTATGGTCGAGGCATGCCGGCAGTGCCGCATGGAATCGCCTGCCGGTTTGTGGCCGGTTCCCATGCCACATGCCCCCGACCCCAAACGGCAGCCACGCCGGCTGCCTGCCGACTGACAGGACCCACGATGAGCCTCCAGACCCTGCCGCCGCTCGCACACTATTTCACGGCCGAGCACGAACAGTTTCGCAGCACCCTGCGCGAATTCGTCGCCCGCGAGATCTCGCCGTTTGTGAACGAATGGGATGAAGCCGGGACCTTTCCCCGCTCGCTGTACCGGCGCGCTGCCGAGATCGGCTTGCTCGGGCTGGGGTACCCGGAGCGCTTCGGCGGCACGCCCGGCGACATCTTCTACCACCTGATCCAGGCCGAGGAATTCGCCCGCAGCGGCTCGGGCGGCGTCAATGCGTCGCTCCACTCCCACTCCATCGGTGTGCCGCCGATCGTCGCGGCAGGCAGCGAGGCGCTGCAGCAGCGCGTGCTGCCCGCGGTCATCGCCGGCGACAAGATCGCCGCGCTGGCCATCACGGAACCGGGCGGCGGCTCCGATGTGGCGAGCCTCAGGACCACGGCCGTGCGCGACGGCGACCACTACGTCGTCAACGGCGAGAAGACCTTCATTACCTCCGGCATGCGCGCCGATTTCATCACCACGGCGGTGCGCACCGACCCTGCCAACAAGGGCGCGGGCGGCATCTCCCTGCTGCTGATCGAAGGCAACCCGCCCGGCCTGACCCGCACCGGACTGAAGAAGATGGGTTGGCTCGCCTCCGACACCGCCCACCTGCATTTCGACAACTGCCGCATCCCCGCCGCCAACCTGATCGGCGAGGAAAACCGCGGATTCCAGATCATCATGCGCAACTTCAATTCCGAGCGGCTGGGGATGAGCGCAAGCGCCTATGGCTATGCCGAGGCCTGCCTGCAGGAAGCGCTGGACTGGGCGCGCCAGCGCAACACATTCGGCCAGCCGCTGGTGGAGCGGCAGGTGATCCGCCACAAGCTGGTCGACATGGCGCTGCGCATCGAGGCAGCGCGCAATCTCGTCTATGACCTGGCTTACCGCGTCCAGCACCAGGCGGGAGACCCCGCGCAACTGGTGGCGCGCACCTGCATGGCCAAGATCCAGGCCACGCAGGCGATGCAGTTCTGCGCCGACCAGGCCGTGCAGATCCTGGGCGGGATGGGTTTCATGCGCGGCACGCTGAGCGAACGTGTATACCGGGAGGTCAAGGTCATGATGATCGGTGGTGGATCCGAGKAAATCATGAAAGACCTGGCCGCGCGGCAGCTGGGCTTTTGAGGGGAGGGGCCCGGGTGGCATCGGCTTCCATGCCGCCCGCAGACCCGCCTTATAATCCGTCCGGAAAATCAGCCGCCGGGCCCCGCCGGCGGGCGAGCGCGTCCTGGAACCGGCCGAATGCCTTCGTACCCCCTCATCCTTTGTCYCACCTTTGCCGTCGTTGGCAGCCTCACGGTTGCCGTGGCCGCGTGGACCAGGCGGGACGACCCCACCGTCAAGGCCTTCCTGATGCTGGCCTTCGGCTGCGTGATATGGAGCGGCGGCCGCCTGCTGGAACTGAGTTCCTTCGACCTGGAAACCCGCGTGATGTGGGCCAGGCTGCAGTACTTCGGCATCGTCGCGGTACCGATCGCCTGGCTCTGCGCCATGATCCAGCTCAGCCGGCCCAGGTTCGTCATTCCCTGGTCATTGCTCTCTATGCCCATCGTGATCAATATCGTGACGCTGGGCCTCGTCTTCACCAACGAACGGCACCACCTGATCTGGGATTCGATCGCGATGGTACCTGGTGGCCGGCCACCCGGCGCGGTCTTCACCCATGGTCCGGCGTACGCGGTGGTGGCTGCCTATTCCTACCTGCTGTTACTGATCAGCCTTTACTTCCTGCTGACGGCCCGCGTGCCCAGCAGCAGCCTGACGCGGGGCGGGCGCGCCGTGCTGGCGGGCGGACTGGCGCTGCCGCTGGTGGCCAATATCGCATACCTGCGTGGATGGACAGGGCCGCTCGGGGGCGACCTGACCCCGGCCACCCTCTCCGTGATGACGGTGCTGGTGTGGATATGCGCGCTGCGCGGGCACCTGGATGACGTCGGGCACTATGCCAGGCTGCGGGTGTTCGATGCCTTGCAAGAGGGTTGCGTAATCGTGAATGCGGACGACATCATTGTCGATTTCAATCCCGCCGCCCGCCGGCTGCTGGAAGCCGTGGAACGCGGCAGCCCATACCCGGCAGCCTGGAATGACGCAATCGCCGCCAGCCGCTCGGGGATGCCCGGTAGCGGCGCATCCCACCTGATTTCGGAGGAGCGGGTCGACTACGAGCTCACCGTGGACCCGGTACGCAACCTCAACCGGCAGCCGGTAGGGCGCATTGTGTTCCTCCGCGACGTCACCCGTTTCCGCTCGCGCGAACAGGCACTGACTTCGGAAAACTCCACGCTGGCGGTGCGGCTGGGCGAAACCGAGGAAAAGCTCTCGCGCATCGAGGCCGACCTGTACCGCGACGCGCTGACCGGGGTGTTCAACCGGCGGTTCTTCCAGCGCGAGGCCGCCGCCGCGCTGGCCAATGCGTTCGAGCAGGGCATCCCCGTCGGCCTGCTGATCATCGACGTCGATTACTTCAAGCAGTACAACGATCTCCACGGCCACGTGCACGGCGACGAATGCCTGCGCCAGGTCGCCGGCGCCCTCGGGGAAACCATGCGCAACGGCCCCGGCGACTTCTGCGCCCGCGTTGGCGGCGAAGAGTTCGCCATCGTGCTCCCGCACATCTCGCCGCGCGAAGCCGGGGAGGCCGGATTGCGGCTGCTCCAGGCCGTGCGCTCGCTGGCGCTGCCGCACGGTGGCTGGCCCCAACACCCGTATGTCACCATCAGCGTCGGCGCGGTTTGCGAAATCCCGGCATCACCGTTCCTGGAGCCGATGCTGGAGAAGGCCGACGCCGCCATGTACGAAGCCAAGCGCAATGGCCGCGACCGCTTCGTGATACGCGACGCGCTGGCATTGCCCGCGTATCCTGCTTAGCCATTGCCGCGGGCGGATTGCATCCGCGTGACTGCGCATATGCGAGCGCTCTGCGCGATGGCGCGCCCTCCATGCTGCGGTATTCCGTGCCAGCCCATTCCCGCTGAGGCGTGAGCCCGTCCGGCCACGGAAGCGGCCGCTCTCAATTCCGTCTGCCGGAAATGCGGGGCTGTATCGGACGGCATTAACGCTTACTCTGGACTCATCAAAAACGGGCGGGGATAGGCGCGAAAGTGGCGCCGGGTCCCGCACTGAAACCAGACCGGAGACGCAAGTGCCGAATTCAATCCCTCTCTTTGGCCGCATGCTGGCCAAACTGGCCATTCCCTTCGCCGCCATGGCCGCGCTGGCGCCATTGGCCGCCACGGCGGCCTACCCGGAAAAGCCGATCCGCCTCGTGGTGCCTTTCGCCCCCGGCGGCGGGACCGACCTGATCGCCAGGACCATGGGGGTCACGATGTCCCAGGACCTGGGCCAGCCCGTGATCGTCGACAACAAGCCGGGCGCTGGCACCATCATCGGCTCCGACGTGGTGGCCAAGAGCGCGCCGGACGGTTACACGCTGGTGATGGCGACGCTGGCCCACGCGGTCAACCCGAGCATCCACGCCAAGCTGCCCTATGCGACCGACAAGGCATTCGCCCCCGTGATGCTGGTAGGCCGGTCGCCCAACGTGCTCGTGGTGCGCCCGGACAGTCCTTACAAAACAGTCCAGGACCTGATCGCGGCCGCCAGGGCCAAACCGGGAAAGATCTCGTTTGCCTCCCAAGGCCCGGGCACCTCGGCGCACCTTGCCGGCGAGTTGTTCAAGTCGCTGGCCAAGGTCGATCTCAATCACATTCCTTACCGTGGCGCCGGCCCCGCGATTACCGACCTGCTGGGCGGGCAGGTCGACGTCATGTTCGCCACCGCCTCGGCGGTCGGACCGCAGCTGGAAAGCGGCAAGCTGCGCGCCATCGCGGTGACCACCGCGCAACGCTCCGCAAGCCCGGTGCTGGCCAAGGTTCCCACCATCGCGGAGAGCGGTGTGCCCGGCTATGTGGCCGAAAGCTGGTACGGACTGTTCGTGCCGGCCGGCACGCCCGCCCCGGTGATCGCCCGCCTCAATGCGGCAGCCAGGAAGGCCGTACAGACCGACGCGTTCCGCAAGCGTGCCGAAACCGAGGGCCTTCAGGTCAGTGCGGGCACGCCAGAGGAATTCGGGCGCTACGTGCGCGGCGAAGAGGCCCGCTGGAGCCGCGTGGTCAAGGAAGCCAAGATCACCGTCGAGTAATCCCGCCGCATCGGCAACACATGATGCGCAAGGCCAATCGCATGGCCACCAGACAAAGAGAGACCAACCAATGACCACCACCTCGCTGATCACGCTCGACATCGATGCCGGGATCGCCACCTTGTCGCTGAACCGCCCGGAAAAACGCAATGCCATGACCGATGACATGCGCACCGAGCTGATTGCCGCCCTCGAACACGTCACGCAGGACAAGTGCATTCGCGCGCTGGTCCTCACCGGCAACGGCAAGGGCTTTTGCGCGGGCGGCGACGTAGCCGGCATGCAGCGGCGCATGGACGCGCCGCCGGGCGAAGTTGCCTTCAATGGCTGGGCGCGCCAGCAACGGGTGCACCATACGGTCGCGCTACTGCACAACATGCCCAAGCCGACCATCGCCGCGGTCAATGGCGCCGCGGCCGGGCTTGGCGCGGACATGGCGATGAGCTGCGATTTCGTGATGGCGTCGGAAAGCGCCAGCTTTGCGTGGTCCTACATTCATCGCGGCCTGATCCCGGACGGCGGCGGCATGTATTTCCTGCCGCGCCGCACCGGCCTGGCCAAAGCCAAGGAACTGATCTTCAGCGGCCGCAAGGTCGATGCCGCCGAGGCGCTTCAGCTTGGCATCGCCGATCGCCTGAGCGAGCCGGAAACGCTGCTGGCCAATGCGCGCGCCTGGGCCGCCGAGCTGAGCCAGGGGTCGGCCACCGCCCTGGCGCTGGGCAAGTCCATCCTGAACCAGACCTTCGAACTGCCCGCCGGCCAGGTGTTCGCGCAGGGCAGCCAGGCACAGGGCATCTGCTACACCAGCACCGAGCACCGCGAGTCCGTGCTGGCATTCCTCGACAAGATGGCGGCAAAGGGAAAGGCCTGACACCATGGACACAGCAAACACACTCTCCGTCATCGGCCGCCTGGTCAAACCGCGCAGCGTTGCCATCATCGGTGCTTCCGCCGATGCGGCCAAGACCGCCGGACGCCCGGTTGCCTACCTGAAGAAGCACGGGTTCGCCGGCGCCATCTACCCCGTCAACCCAAAGGTGAGCGAGATCGACGGCCTGCGCTGCTATCCGGATGTCCGTTCGCTGCCCGAGGTGCCGGATGTGGGCATCGTCCTGCTTGGCGCGGAACGCGCCCATCTGGCAGTTCGCGACCTGGCCGCCCGCGGCACCGGCGCCGCCATCGTGCTGGCCAGCGGCTATACCGAAACCGGCGCCGAAGGTGCGCGGCGCCAGGCCGAGCTGATCGAGGCAGCGGGCGCCATGCGCTTGCTGGGCCCCAATACCATCGGCCTGGTCAACCTGACCGACAACATCCCGCTGTCGGCCAGCGGCGCGCTTGAGATGGCCCATTTTCCCGCCGGCAACATCGGGGTGGTCTCGCAAAGCGGAGGCATTCTTGGCGCCTTGCTGTCACGCGCCGCCGCGCGTGGCATCGGGCTGTCCAAGCTGGTTTCCACCAGCAATGAAGTGGATCTGGAGCTGGCGGATTTCATTGACTACCTGGCCGATGACGAAGCCACCAGGGTGATTGCCCTGTACGTCGAAAGCGTACGGAACCCGGAAAAATTCCGCGCCGCCGCGCTGAAAGCCGCCAGGGCCGGAAAGCCGGTGGTGGCCTTCAAGATCGGGCGCTCCGAGGCCGGAGCCCGGGCGGCGGTATCGCACACGGGCGCGCTCGCCGGCGCGGACCGGATGTACGATGCGCTGTTCAGGCAGGTTGGGGTGATCCGCGCGGAAACCTTCGCGGACCTGCTGGATATCCCCGCCGCGCTAGCCACCGGCAGGGTGCTGCGCGGCAACCGGATCGCCATCCTGACCTCGACAGGCGGCGCCGGCACCCTGGTATCGGACAGCCTCGGGATGTCCGGCTTCGAGACGCCCCCGCCCGATGAAGCCACCGCGCAACGGCTGCGGGCGCTGCAAAAGGGCGATCACGCGGCGCTGGATCGCAATCCCATCGACGTCACCCTGGCAGGCCTGCAGCCAGACCTGTTGCGYGGTGCGATCAGGGCACTGCTGGATAGCCCGAGCTACGATGCCGTCGCCGTGATCGTCGGATCGTCGGGACTGGCGATGCCGGACCTGATGGCAAGCGCGATCCAGCAATGCCTGCCCACCAGCGACAAGCCGATCCTGGCATATGTCAGCCCACATGCGCCGCAGGCTGCCAGCTTGTTGAACGAGCGCGGCGTGCCCGCGTTCAGCGCGCCGGAAAGCTGTACCGTGGCATTTGACGCAATGCTGCGCGCCGCGCAATGGCGCGAGACGCCGGCAGACCAGGCTACGACGCCCGGCTTGCCCGCCGCGCATGCCAACGCCGTCCGCGCCGCAGCGGACTACCCATGCGGCGCGCTCGACGAAGCGGCCGCAAAGCAACTGTTCGCGCGCTTCGGCATCCCCGCCGTGCGCGAAACCATCGTCGCGAACGGAGAAGAGGCAGCCGCGGCCGCCTGCGGCCTGGGCGCGCGCGTGGTGCTGAAGATCCTCTCGGCCGAGATCACGCACAAGAGCGATGTCGGCGGCGTAGCCGTCAACCTGTCGCCAGAAGACGTGGCGGGCCGCCTTTCGGGCATGTGCGCCGACGTGCACGCGCATACCGGCGTGGTGCCGCGGCGCTTCCTCGTCCAGGAGATGGTCAGCGGCGGTGTCGAGATGATCCTCGGCATGCACCGCGATGCCCTCGGCACCGCGATCCTGCTCGGCATGGGCGGCGTCGCGGCGGAGCTGTTCAAGGACACCACCCTGCGCATGCTCCCGCCGGCGGGGGGGCTGTCGCGCGCCGAAGCGCTGGGCATGATTCGCGAACTCAAGACCTGGCCGCTGCTGGATGGCTTCCGGGGGCGGCCCAAGGCTGACGTCGACGCCCTCGCGGACGCCATTGTGGSTTTCTCCGCCATGACCGCAGCCTTGGGCGAGCGGCTGGTGGAGGCGGAGATCAACCCGGTCTTTGTGCTGCCGGCCTCCCAAGGAGTGAAGGCGGCGGATGGCGTTGTCGTGCTGGCGGACTAAAGAGGGCAGGAGAGGGCGTAAGAGCGCGCGCAGAGTCGCAATGTGCCCGGTTCCGCGAGCGCTGGCTATGTCAAACTCCGCTCCGATACGCTTGATTCCGGCTACCGGAAATCGGCCCCATCAGGAGCAACGCCTTGAACCCCGAACAAGCACTGACGAGAGCGCGAGGAAGAGCGACCAGCACGTCGGCAAACCGCTCCCTCGAACGCGGCATGGAGATACTCCGGGCCTTTCGTCCGGGCTCGGAGGTACTGGGCAACGGCGAGCTGGCCGAGCGTACCGGCCTGCCGCGCTCCACCGTCAGCCGGCTCACGCAAAGCCTGGTGGACGCCGGCTTCCTCCAATACGACCCAACGCTGCGCGCCTACCGGCTCGGCGCACCGGTCCTCAGCCTGGCCCACGCCATGCGCAGCGGCTCGGTGGTCCTGCAAGCGGCGGCACCGTTGATGCGCGAACTGGCGCAAAGCCAGCACATCAATGTCGGGCTGGCCATGGCCGATCGCGACGAGATGGTCTACCTGGAGTCCATCCGCTATAGCCGCAAGGTCTCGCTTCGCACCGTGGTGACCGGCCAGCGCGTGCCGATGGAGCATACGTCCCTGGGCCGCGCCTACCTGGCCGCAGCCCCGGCGCGGGAGACCAAGGCCTTGCTGGAAGGCTTCGGCAAGCGCCTGCGCGCCAACTGGCCGGCGCTGGAGCAACAGATCGCGCAGGGCATCGAGCAGGTACGGAAGCACGGCTGGTGCATGGCCAGCTGGCAGCCGGAAGTGGTCGCGCTTTCCACACCGCTGGTGTTCAAGAGCTACGCAATCCACATCCTGAACGTCAGCACGGCCACGCAGGCAACGCCGGCCAGCGCCGCGCGCCTTCTCAAGCCGCACCTGATGCAGCTGGCGGCGCAGATCCGGAGCGCGGTGGGGGATGAGGCGCCGTGATCGGGTTAAATGAGGTCCCAGATCTCGTCGAGTGCTTCGCGCGGGAAATCATTGCGCCAGGCTCCACCGTTTTTCTCGCGAGCGAGCGGGAATTCACCACGCCACGTCTGAGTTGCTGACGACTCATAGGATTTCCTGATGTTCTGGATCTCCTTCTGGCACTCCTGCGCACTGCACTTGCTCCCGGCAAGCCGCTGAACCGCGGCGGGCCAGCGCTCCGGCACTTTGACCACCTGACACTCGAACTTCACGAGGCTCGTCTGCATCCCACCGTTCGACTTGGCCTGCCTGGAGGTCAAGGACTTGCATTCGGTCCGATTCTTGGCGTTCAGTACGCTCTTCATCAACTCCATCACGGAAGGCTTCAGCGCTGGCTGCAATTGGGCAGGGAACAGTTCCAGAATATCCTTGGCCATGTCATCTGGATATTCCTTGTCAGCCTTGACCAGATCAGCAAACGACGCGAAATCCCCCGTCTGTCCCGCGATTTTTCGGGCGGGCCTCAGATAATTGTTCAGCGAGTTTACGCTGCTTTCGTCATGATTGATGATGGTCTTTATGTACAGATCAGCCACATTAACTGGCGTCATCTCTTCCGCGAAAACCGGGYTCGCGACCGAGACGGTGGATGCAGCCAGCACCAATGCGGTAGTGAACAAACCATTCAGTTTCTTTTTCAACTTTATTCTTCTCAGGTTACGTTAACTTTAACTTCGAACAAATCGGCCAACTTTGCATTTACATGCGTTCCATCCCGGACGGAAGAGCGAAGTAGACGTTGACCGGATCGGGACGTTCCGCATTGTACGTCGAATAAGTGCACAATGAACCTCTTTTTAGAGGTATCCCCGCACTCCACCGACTGGCGGGAGAAGGGGCAATCCTGGTCCCATCTCCGACTGCCCGGCAGCCGGATATCCCTCAGCAGTAGGTCGAACACTACTGACAGGAACCGACAGTGCGTCCATTATTTTTGGGATTCCTGCGGAAAGGGCAATTCCCTAGGCATTTATCAACACCATAGACTGACACGTGCCATTACCATTCTCATCTAGCCCTGTGTTGCAGGTCTGGAGTTCACTCTTGAGGAGAAACGGGCATGACGAAGAGCGGGTTGCAGGAAAGCAAGTCTCCTTCTCAGCTGATCGACGCGAGAATCAAGGAGCTAGACGACTGGCGGGGCAAGATGCTCAACCGGCTCCGTACTTTAGTCAAGGAAGYCGATCCTGAAGTCGTCGAGGAGTGGAAGTGGAGAGGGGTTCCGGTGTGGTCGCACGACGGATTGATCTGCACAGGCGAGACTTACAAGAATGTCGTGAAGATGACCTTCGCCAAAGGGGCGGCTCTGGTGGATCCTTCGGGCCTTTTCAACTCCAGTCTTGACGGAAACACAAGGCGTGCCATCGACTTCCGCGAGGGCGAGAAGATAGACGAGGAGGCGTTGAAAACTCTCATTCGCGCCGCCGTCACCCTGAACAAATCCAAAGCCCAAGGCTAGTCCACGGCACCAGCCGTTAGACCGTCCTTTACGACGGCCTGCCTACTAGTAGCCCGCCCCAGATCCAGCTGGATGTCGACATGGCCACCATCTTGGGCTTCTGATTGGAAAAAACGGMCATTACAACTTAGCCCTGACAGGTTTTTGTCTAGGCTAGATTCAGATGTCCGGTCTTTGGCTAGATCAGAATGTCCGGTCTAGTGCAGGATGGTGTTGGTTCTCTTGCGTCTTTTTCTTGGCTGTTTCCGTAACGCAGTCGAGCTGGCCTGAGGCGGTAACGTATCTACAGGGTGGGGCGGTTGCGCCAGTTCATCGATGGCGCGACGCAAGTCTTCCGCGTTCAGTTGCCGTTGTGGTTTCGTGCCGGGTGTCGCTGGTTCCCGCTGCTGCCGCGGTTTTTGGCCAGTCAGCGTGCGCGACGGTGCCGCCTGGATCCGACGATTGTCGCGCTGGGCCTGCACGCGCTGSGCGATCTCCAGCACATGCCCTAGCCGCTTGTTCTCCACCACCGCGCCCTGATCGATCTCGGACAACCGGTCATAGAGAACGTAGGGCAGGGCAGCGCCATCGGCCCACAGCTCGATACGGCCGTCCGGATATTCGGCCACTTCGATGTAACGATGAATCAGGGGCCGATGCTCGGGTTGGTCGGTGATGAGGTACAGCTTGCGATCGTACTGCAGCGTCAGTCGGTTGGAGACTTTGCGCCATTCGCGCCAGGTAAAGATGCGCTCGAGGTCCTCGTCGGGTCGTACGAGACGGTGCGCATTGAAGTCGCTTCTTGGCACCTTGGCGAAGCGCACATTGAAGTCCGCCAGGAAGACCGGGGCAAAGGCATTAGCCTCGGCCAGCGTCKCGATGCCGCGCTGGCGCAGTTCCTTGACCAGCCGGTCCTGCAGCGTGCCATTCATGCGTTCCACGCGGCCTTTAGCCTGACTGCTATTGGCACACAGGCTCTCGATATTCAGCTCGTACAGCACGCGCCCGAACTGCGTATAGTCCCGCCCYGTGGTGACACCTTTGGCATTGACCCGAAAGATGCTGGCCTTGTCGCTGTAGAACGCCACCGGCTTGCCGTGGCGCTCGATATAGGCGCGCGTCGCGGCAAAATAGGCGAAGGTTGACTCGGTCGGCACGAACAGCAACTGCATCAGCCGGCTGGTGGCATCGTCGACATAGACCAGCAACGTGCACATGGGGGCGCGATCCTCGAACCATGCATGCTCGCTGCCATCGATCTGCACCAGCTCGCCCAGGCAGGCGCGGCGGCTTCTCGGCTGGTACATCTTGGGCGGACGCAGCTTCCTCGGGACCCAGAAGCCGGCGTCGATCATGATCCGGCGCACGGTCTCCTTGGCCAGCTCGATGCCATGGCACTCGCGCAGCTTCTCGCAGGCCAGCGTGGGACCGTAATCGGCGTAATGCTCCTGGATTAGCGCGCGTGCCTGCGCTTCGAGCATCCTCGGCAGTTGGCGATGGCCTGGCTGCCCGCGCTGGCGCGACAACAAGCCCATAGGGCCATCGGATCGCCAGCGCTGGACCAGCCGCCGGACCTGTCGCGCCGTCAAATCCAGGCGCTCCGCGGCACGCCATTGCGCCAGGAGGCCCTCGGCCGTTGCCTGAATGACCTTGAAGCGGTCAACTTCGCGCAGACTCATGGTGATCAACCCCCGATCCTTCATGGCGCGCTCCCGTCCAGCCCAGGCGCTACCAGTATAGGTCTATCCAGAGGACATTCTGATGTGGCTGGAAGCGGACATTCTGATTTGGCCTCTACATCGTTTGGTAACATTCTTGGCACCTATGGCCTAGTGTTGCGTTGGTTTTGGTTTTCAGGTTTTGTTGTATTTCAGCCGGAAGACGGACGGATTTTCCACAGGGCCCCACTTTTTTGGCTAGCAC
>NZ_JBFTLX010000081.1:0-36081 GCF_056396665.1 Cupriavidus sp. 05T313
CCTATGCAGATCGTAAACATCTCCGCTTACAAATTCGTCACGCTGGACGATATCCCGGCTTTGCGCCCGGAAATGCGCGCGCGCTGCGAAGCCCACGGGCTCAAGGGCACCATCCTGCTCGCGCCGGAAGGCATCAACCTGTTCCTGGCCGGCGTGCGCGAAGCCATAGACGGCTTCCTGGGATGGCTCCACGCCGACCCGCGTTTTGCCGACATCGCGCCCAAGGAGAGCCTGTCGGAGAACCAGCCCTTCAAGCGCATGCTGGTGCGCGAGAAGAAGGAAATCATCACCATGAAAATGCCGCTGATCCGCCCCGAGGCAGGGCGCGCGCCTGCGGTACGGCCCGTGGAGCTCAAGCGCTGGCTGGACCAGGGCCATGACGACGCCGGCCGCCCGGTGGTGATGCTCGATACACGCAATGCATTCGAGGTCGCGGTCGGCACCTTCGAGCAGGCGGTCGACTACGACATTGCCAAGTTCAGCGACTTCCCGCCGGCCATCGCGGCACACAAGGCGGAGTTCGAGGGCAAGACCATCGTGTCGTTCTGCACCGGTGGCATCCGCTGCGAGAAAGCCGCCATCCACATGCAGGAGGCCGGCATCGAGCACGTCTACCAGCTCGAAGGCGGTATCCTGAAGTATTTCGAGGAAGTGGGCGGCAGCCACTATCAGGGCGACTGCTTCGTCTTCGATTACCGCACCGCGCTCAACCCGAGCCTGGAGCCCGCCGGACCGAAGCAGTGCTTCGCCTGCCGCGCCGTGGTCACCGCCGAGGAGCAGCAAAGCCCGCACTATGTGGTGGGCAAGAGCTGCCCGCACTGCATCGGCCAAGACCAGGCTGCCGCGGCCTGAGATCGCTCCCTGTACGGCTGCCCGATGGCAATCAGGCAGCCAGCAGATGGTAGAGGTTGCGAAGCATGCCGGCGGTGGCGCCCCAGATAAAGCGGTGGCCGCCGTCTTCGCGCGGGAAGGGCATGGCGTAGAACAGGCGCTCGCCGTCCACCCAGCGGAACAGACGCTGCTGGTGATGGGAAGGGTCCATCAGGAACCCCAGGGGAACCTCGAAGACATCGGCGACCTCGCGCGCATCGGGGCGCAGCGTGAAACCGTCGCGCACCAGGCCCACCACCGGGCTGACATGGAAACCGGTGCCCGTGATGTAGTCGGGCAGAGCGCCCAGCACCTCCACATAGTCGCGCACCAACCCAACTTCTTCTTCGGTTTCACGCAACGCCGTGGCAACACGGTCGATATCAAAGGCTTCGTGCCGGCCGCCCGGGAAACTGATCTGCCCGGCGTGCGAACTCAGGTTGGCATTGCGTTCGGTCAGCAGCACGGTCAGCCCGTCGCCCCGCTCAACCAGAGGCACCAGCACGGCCGCGTCGCGCAGCTTGAGGCTGCGATCGTAGGCACGCGATTCGTCAGTCAGCTCGGGCGCCCACGCCGGCGGCGACTGCAGCCGGTGGCGGATGAACTCGGGCTGCAGGCGCGCATCCGCAAGCGGCGGATGCCGGGTATCGGTTGCGACGATGGGGAGGGATTCGGGATCGAAGGCAGGACGCATAATCGTTGTGAGTATGACAGAAGCCGGCCAAGCCGTTCTTCATGCACCGCAGCAAAAATACCGTGCGCAGACGCAAAAAGGGCACCCGAAGGTGCCCTTTTTGCGCAGCCACGACCGGCAGAACCGATCGTGGCGACAGCGGCTTACTCCGCAGCAGCAGCCTTGGCCGGTGCCGACTTGTATGCCAGCTTTTCCTTGATCCGCGCGGACTTGCCCGAACGCTGACGCAGGTAGTACAGCTTGGCGCGGCGGACGTCGCCACGGCGCTTCACTTCGATCGCTGCGATCAGCGGCGAGTACAGCTGGAACGTACGTTCCACGCCTTCACCCGACGAAATCTTGCGCACGATGAAGGACGAATTCAGGCCGCGATTGCGCTTGGCAATCACCACGCCCTCATAAGCCTGCACGCGCTTGCGGCTACCTTCCACCACGTTCACGCTGACGATCACGGTGTCGCCGGGTGCGAATGCGGGGATGGTCTTGTTCGCGGTCAGGCGCGCGATTTCGTCTTTCTCGATCAGCTCGATGATGTTCATCGTTTTTTCTCCTTGTCCATCATGCCGACGTTGTATGCCCCAGGCATGGCCTGGGCCCCGGCAGAGGATGGGGTTTCACCTGGCGGGAGCGAACTCCCGCCCTTCTTTCGCCAGCCAGGCCGACAGGAATTTCTCGTCGGCCCGGCTCAGCAACCCTTGGCTGCGCGCTGCCTCGATCAGATCGGGGCGCTTCTTCGCAGTATTCGCGAGCGCCTGCTGGCGCCGCCACTTCTCGATCTCGGCATGATGGCCCCCGAGCAGTATCTCGGGCACCCGCACACCTTCGTATTCTTCCGGCCGCGTATAGTGCGGACAGTCCAGCAGCCCATTGACGAAGCTGTCCTGAACCGCCGACTGGGCATCGCCCAGCACGCCCGGCAAATGCCTGACGACCGCGTCGATTACGGCCATGGCCGGCAACTCGCCGCCCGACAGCACGAAATCGCCGAGGCTGATTTCCTCATCCACGCGCCGCTCGATCAATCGCTGGTCGATGGCTTCGTATCGGCCACAAAGCAGCACAAGGCCGGGACGCTGTGCCAGCGACATCACCTTCCGATGCGTCAGGGGCGCGCCTTGCGGCGACATCAGCACCACATGCGGCTTCACCGGCTCGCCCGGCACATCCGTGGCGGCTTGCGCCGCCAGTTGCGCCGAACATGCCGCGCCGATCGCATCTTCCAGTGGCTTGGCCAGCATTACCATGCCAGGACCGCCGCCGTACGGGCGATCATCGATCGTACGGTAGTTGTCGCTGGTGAAATCGCGCGGATTCCAGGTGCGCAGCGTATAACGCTGCTGCTTGGCCGCCCGGCTGGTGATACCCCAGTCGGTCAGCGCACGGAACATCTCGGGAAATAGCGTGATCACATCGAACTGCATCCGCCCCTCCCTATACTTGCCCACCCGGCCGCCGCCAGCCGAGCGTCCGTTGCCGGACCGCTCAGTAGTCCAGGCCCCAGTCGACCACCACGCGTCTGGCCGAAATATCGACCGAGCGCAGGAATGCGTCGACAAAGGGGATCAGGCGCTCGCCTGCCTTGCCGTCAGGCAAGGTATGCGCTACCTGCAGGATCTGGTGCGCGCCGTTGTCGATCAGGCCGGACACTTCGCCCAGCGACTCGCCCTGCTCATTGAACACGGCGCAGCCGATCAGATCGACCCAGTAAAATTCGTTTTCATCCGGCGCGGGGAAATCCTCGCGACGAATCCAGACACGGCGACCCTTGAGCGCTTCCGAGTGGTTGCGGTCGGACACGCCGTTCGCCTGGGCCACCACGGTACCGCTATGCTCACGGGATTGCACGACCTTCACGCACAATGCCTCCGATGCCACGGCATCGGCCGCGCCCACCAGGCCTGTCGGCGGGGCTTTCAGCAGCCACCAGCGGCGCGCATGCAACAACGCGCTCGCATCGTCGGCGTGTGGCTGGACCTTGATCCAGCCCCGTATGCCATAAGCTGCGCTGATGTAACCGACCTCGATCAGGTCGTCCGGCAGCTTATCGGTAAACGCCAGCGCAGCCGGAAACCCAGCTACGCCCTGCGGCTTGAAACTCGCCTTTTCCTGCACACCGGCCTGGGGCCGGGCCGAGGGCTCGAGCGGCACATTGAGCGGCCGCCGCGCCGGGACGCCTTGCTTGCGTTCTGTCACGTGTCGTTTGCCACGCGTCGCGAAACGCGCGTCACAACAATCAGGCCACAGCCTTGGCGGCGTTCTGCTTGACCAGACGGGCAACCGTCGGCGACAGCTGGGCGCCAACGCCKKKCCAGTACGTCAGGCGGTCTTGCACCAGACGCAGGCCTTCTTCGCTTGCCGAAGCCAGGGGATTGTAGAAACCAATACGCTCGATGAAACGGCCATCGCGACGATTACGCGAGTCAGCAGCGACGATATTGAAGAAGGGGCGCTTCTTGCTGCCACCGCGAGCCAGACGGATTACGACCATGGTTTGATTCCTCAGAAAACTTGATGTTCGAACACGAAACGCAAGAGTATAGACCAAATCCCGAGCCCAAACAAACACTTAGAGCGATTGACTCGACACCTGGCGACAGGCATCGTGGCGAAAACCCCGACAGGAGATCTTGCCGTGCGTTCCTACCTTCACATTCGCGCCTTCCGCGCCCTGCTTGCAGCCACTTTCGCCGCGGCGGCCTGGTTCAGCCCCAATGCAAGCGCGGGCACGGCCCTGCCGCTGGAGCAGATCCAGCTGCCGCCGGGGTTCCGCATCGACGTGCTGAGCCAGGATGTGCCGGAAGCACGGGGCATGACCATGTCACCGGCTGGCACCCTCTTTATCGGTAGCCTTGGCCAGGGCAAGGTCWATGCAATCAGCAACGCGCTGGCGCCTGACCCGAGGGCAAGGACAATCGCCACCGGCCTGACCATGCCGGTAGGCGTGGCCTTCCGCGACGGGGCCCTTTATGCGTCCTCGGTCTCGCGCATCGTCCGGCTCGATGACATCGAAGCCCGGCTCGACACCCCGCCAAAACCGATCGTGGTGAGCGATCGCTTCCCTTCCGAAACCCACCACGGCTGGAAGTTCATCGCCTTTGGTCCGGATGGCTATCTTTATGTCCCGGTTGGCGCACCCTGCAATATCTGCAAGCCTGATGAAAACCGCTACGCCAATATCATGAAGATGAAGCCCGACGGGTCCGACCTGCAGGTAGTAGCCAGGGGCGTGCGCAATTCGGTGGGCTTTGACTGGCACCCGGTCACGCGCCAGCTGTGGTTCACGGACAATGGGCGCGATCAACTGGGAGACGACGTGCCAGACGACGAACTCAACCGCCTGACCCGTGCCGGCCAGCATTTTGGCTATCCATACTGCCACGCCGGCAGCGTCGCGGACCCTGAGTTCGGCAAGCAGCGCAACTGCTCGGAGTTCGAGCCGCCGGCCGCAAAGCTGGGCGCGCATGTCGCCTCGCTCGGGATGCGCTTCTATACCGGCTCACAGTTTCCCGCCGAATACCGGAACAATATTTTCATTGCCGAGCACGGCAGCTGGAACCGTAGCACGAAGGTCGGCTACCGCATTGTCCGGGTAGTGCTGAACGAGAGTGGCCAGGCAGTGCGCCAGGAAGTCTTCGCGCAAGGCTGGCTGCAAGACGGCAAAGCCTGGGGCAGGCCGGCCGATGTCCTGGTCGCCCCGGATGGTTCGCTGCTTGTCAGCGACGACACGGCGGGCGCCATTTACCGTATCCGCTACGCGCCGTGAGGCGTTGAAACGCCACTCCCCGCATTGCCCGCAGGCAAGCTGCGAAACGTACCGGGTGAGGCGAAACAATCCGTTACACCAGTAACGGCTTTTGCATATGCGTCCCGAAGGCCCGTGCGTACCATGAACCCATATCTCGAACAACTCACCGCGCGACAGGATACTGGGATTCCGCATGCTCCCCCGCACCTTCCTGCGCGACTCGGTGGCTGGCATCCTGTTGGCCGTTTCAGTGCTCGGCCTCAATGCTGTCAGCCATGCGCAGGTCGCGTTTTGGCAACACAGCCGGCCCGAAGGCCGGACCGCGGGCAATGGTAACGCGCGCGGCCAGGGTGGCTGGGAGATGGCTAGCGTACGCGCCGAACGGCAAGACCATGTGCGCGCCCAGATCGAAAGAATGGAAGCCCGAGCCCGCGCTGATGACCGCCTTAACGGTCGCCCCTTGCCTCCCCAGGAGCGCGATGACGAGCGCGGCCGCCCACCCGATCGCAACGCGCAAGGCGACAACGCGCGCGGCGAGCAGCGCGGTCCCGGCACCGGCCCCGGCTGGCAGGCGCGGGGACGCGACGGCGGCCGTTAGGTCCGCCTGACACCTGCATTTCCCTCCCCCGCCTGTTTGCCCTCCAAACGGCGGGATCCGCCTCCCTTTCCCCTACCCCCCTCCTCCCGGCTGTGCCGCGCACGGAACTCCCAAATGCTTCGCCGTCCGACGCGCATCGCTCCCGGCCTTCCCGCGCCCGCGCCTGAGGCCAGCGTACAATGAGCGCCGGTGCCAGCTTGACTGGCATTGATCTGATCTTGCGCCGGCCGCCCCCTGGCCGGCCATCAACCTAGTTGCCGCCTCATGCCTGCCGCTACCCAAGTTCCAGCCGCCACCGCACTCGTCAAGCCGCTTCCGGGCAAGTCCAAACTGCTCACGGTCGCGCTTGCCTTCCTGTTCGGCAGTTTGGGCTTGCATCGCTTCTACCTGGGTGGTTTGCGCGACAAGTTTGCATGGGCTCACCTGCTGGCGGCCCTGGCCGGGGTCATCGGCGTCATTTCGATACAGACTGGCGCCGGCACGCCGGCCTTGGACTGGACCTTTGCCATCGCCGGTGGCACATCGGTGATCAGCGCCTTCCTGGCAGCCATCGTGTACGGCCTGCGCCCGGACGATAGATGGGATGCCCGCTTCAATCCCCATGGCAAGCCGACCCGGTCTGGCTGGCCGGTCGTGATCCTGGTCATCCTGTCGCTGCTGATCGGAACCGGCCTGCTGATGGCCGGCCTGGCCATCAGTTTCCAGACCTTCTTCGAATCCCAGGTCGAAGCCGCTCGCGCCCTTTCGCAGTAATTAGCAGTTCCAAGGCCCAGGGGCCCAGGCGCCATGCACTTCGACCTGCTGGATATCGCGGTGTTCGTGCGCGCGGCGGCGCTGGGCAGCCTGTCGGCGGCGGCGCGCGATCTCGGGCTGTCCACGTCATCGGCCAGCAGCCGCCTGGCGCTACTCGAACAGAAGCTCGGCACGCGGCTGCTGCACCGGACCACGCGGCGCATTTCGCTGACCGGAGACGGACAGCGCTTTCTTGAGCATGCCGGGCAATTGCTCGACACGGCCGACCAGGCCGCGCAGTCGGTAGGCCGGGGGGCGGAAGCACCACACGGAATACTGCGCGTCACGGTGCCCGCATCCTTCGGCCGCCAGCATGTCTCTCCGGCCATCCCAGCCTTCCTTGCCGCCTACCCCGGCCTGACGCTGGACCTGCGGCTGACGGATCAGGTGATCGGCCTAGTGGAGGCCGGGGTAGACGTGGCGCTGCGCATGGGTGCCCTGCCCGACTCATCGCTGGTGGCCCGCCCGCTTGCCCCGAGCCATCGCGCCATTTGCGCCTCGCCCGCCTACCTTGCCGCCCATGGCACGCCACGGCACCCGGAGGATCTGCGCAACCACAATTGCATCGTGCTTGGCGACCAGGCCTCCTGGCAGTTCGACACGGCGCTGGGCAAGACCGCGATTGCCGTCAGCGGCAATCTCCGCACGGACAACGGCGAGGTCATCCGGGATGCGATCCTGGCTGGCATGGGGCTCGCGCTCAAATCCACCTGGGATGTCGGCCCCTACCTGCGCAGTGGCGCGCTAGTCAACGTGCTGCCGGATTATCCGGTGCTGCCGTCGGTATCGATCTGGGCGGTCTACCCGAGCCGCCGGCAGGTGCCGGCAAAAACCCGCGCCTTTACCGATTTCTTTGCGGCGCGCTTCGGCTCCCCGCCCTACTGGGACCGCCCCGAGGCAGCACCGCCTGCCTGACTGGCCTGGCTCCCGCACCGCAAGACACACCTGGCTGTTTTTGCAAAGTGCTGCAGCAGGAATACCCATTGCCGAGCCGCCGTCCCGCACAGACCACGTCGTGCGCGATTCTCCAAATCTTCCGCTTCCAGGGACATCCACCCTTTACTCCTTGCCGGCGAGCTGTTGGGCACTGTATATTTATACAGTATCAATCGTAGCCGCAGGACTGCCAACGTGACGACCCGACCTCCCTCCTCCAGCCCGCTCAAAGGCCGGGCGGCGCGCTCGAACAACGTCAGCCGCTTCGATGCATGGACCCGCGAACGGGTCGACGATGAGTCACGAGCCCTTGATGAGCCAGAGATACCCCAGATCCAGACCATTGTTTTCACGGAGAAGGCGAAACGCATCGTCTCGCGCAACCAGTCGCCGGACCTGCCCTTTGATGCTTCCATCAATCCTTACCGAGGATGCGAGCACGGTTGCATCTACTGTTATGCCAGACCCAGCCATGCCTATCTGGGACTTTCGCCGGGCCTCGACTTCGAAACCCGCCTGTACGCGAAGGAGAACGCCGCCGAGCTGCTCCAGGCCGAACTAGGCAGCCGCGGCTACACGCCATCGGTCATCGCGCTGGGCGCCAATACCGACCCTTACCAGCCCATCGAGCGCAAACTCCGCATCACACGGGGCATACTGGAAGTGCTGGAACGGTTCAACCATCCGGTGGCCATCACGACCAAGTCGGGGATTGTCACGCGCGACATCGACATCCTCCAGCGCATGGCGGCCAGGAACCTGGTCCGGGTCCATATGTCGGTCACATCGCTCAACAATGAGATAGCCCGCACGCTGGAACCGCGGGCGAGCGCACCGGCACGTCGCATCGCAGCCATCGCGTCGCTGAGTGAGGCCGGGATTCCCGTGGGCGTGATGGTGGCGCCCGTCATCCCAAGCCTGACCGACCCGGAAATGGAGTCCATCCTGGAGGCGGGCGCCAACGCTGGCGCGAAGACAGCCGCCTATATCCTGCTGCGGCTGCCGCGCGAGGTAGCGGATCTGTTTTCCGAGTGGCTGGCCACCTACCATCCGCTGCGCGCCCGGCATGTCCGTAGCCTGATCGCGCAGATGCGGGGCGGCCAGGCCTACGACTCCAACTTCGGCACGCGCATGACAGGTACCGGCATTTTTGCCGAACTGCTGCGCAAGCGTTTCAAGCTGGCCTGCCAGCGCCATGGGCTAAACGCCGAACGCCATCCCCTGACTACCGAACATTTCTCAAGGGCCGGTGCAACGCCACAGATGTCATTGTTCTAGACAGATGCCGGCAGGGTCTCAGGCGTGCGGTGCCTTCTCGTCGACCGCGATCGCCAGCGTCTCCTTGATCTCCTCCATCACAACGTAGCTCTTGGACTGCGCGGCGCCGGGCAACTGCAGCAGGATGTCGCCCAGCAGCCGGCGATACTCGCCGATCTCGCGGATGCGGGCCTTGATCAGATAATCGAAATCGCCCGATACAAGGTGGCACTCCAGCACCTCGGGAATACGCARCACCTCGCGSCGGAACTGCTCGAACATATTGCCCGAYTTGTTGCCAAGCGAAATCTCCACGAACACCAGCAGGCCACTGCCAAGGAGCACGGGATTCAGGCGGGCGTAGTAGCCCATGATGACGCCGTCGCGCTCCATGCGCTTGACCCGCTCGATGCACGGCGTGATGGTCAGGCCAACCGCTTCCGCCAGCTCTTTCATCGACATGCGGCCGTCCGCCTGGAGCAAGGCCAGGATCTTGCGGTCCAGCCGGTCCAGGCTGCGCACGGGCTGACGACTTGTTCTCATTAGTTCTTCCTGTTTCCTTAAAAATTACGACAACTATGACTGCACATATTTCAATAGTATAGAGATAAATACTCTATCCACACTATTTCTTGGTTGTGAGCCCCCGACTATGCGCGTTCTCGTTCTTGGCAGTGGCGTAATTGGCGTGACCAGCGCCTGGTACCTGGCCCGTGCCGGCCATGATGTCACCGTGATCGACCGCGAGGCCGCGCCCGCGCTTGGCACCAGTTTTGCCAATGCCGGCCAGATCTCGCCGGGTTACGCGTCGCCGTGGGCAGCGCCTGGCGTGCCGCTCAAAGCCATCAAATGGATGTTCCAGGAGCACGCGCCGCTCACCATTCGCCCGGACGGCTCGCTGTTCCAGCTGCAGTGGATGTGGCAAATGCTGATGAACTGTACCGCCGACCGCTATGCCGTCAACAAGGAACGCATGGTGCGGCTGGCCGAGTACAGCCGAGACTGCATCCGCACCCTGCGAGCCGATACCGGCATCGCCTACGAAGGCCGCCAGCAAGGCACCCTGCAGATCTTCCGCACCGACGAGCAGCTCGACGGCGCGGCCAAGGACATTGCGGTGCTGGAGCAAGCCGGCGTGCCCTACCAGTTGCTATCGCGCGAAGAACTCGCCGCCAGCGAACCAGCCCTGGCCGCCGTCAGCCACAAGCTGAGCGGCGGCCTGCGGCTACCCAACGATGAAACCGGCGACTGCCAGCTGTTCACCCAGAAACTGGCGGCGATGGCCGAAGGCCTGGGCGTGAAGTTTCAATACAACCGCTCCATCGACGGCCTGCTGACCCGGGGCGATGCCGTCACCGGCGCCATGATCGGCGGCGAGCCCGTCACCGCGGACCTGGTGGTGGTGGCCCTGGGCAGCTGGTCGACGCCGTTCGTGAAGAACTTCCTGCCGGGCCTGTCGAACCTCCCGGTCTATCCGCTCAAGGGCTTCTCCCTGACGGTGCCGATGACCGATGCGGACCGCAGCCCCGTCTCCACGGTGCTCGACGAAACCTACAAGGTTGCGATCACGCGCTTCGACGATCGCATTCGCGTCGGCGGCATGGCCCAGATCGTCGGCTACGACCGCACGCTCGACCCGGCCAAACGCCGCACCCTGGAACACGTGGTGACCGACCTGTTCCCCGGCGCCGGCGACGTCAGCCGCGCCAGCTTCTGGACCGGTTTGCGCCCGATGACGCCGGACGGCACGCCCATCGTCGGCCCCACGCCGCTCAAGGGTCTCTGGCTCAATACCGGCCATGGCACGCTGGGCTGGACCATGGCCTGCGGTTCGGGCAAGTTGTTGTCGGACCTGGTGTCCGGCACTTCGCCGGCGATCCGCGCCGACGACCTCTCGGTCGCGCGTTATCTCAAGCGCCCGGGAACTCGCGCCGCGCACCGTCCTGCGGTGGCCTGATCCGCCAGAACTGAAAAGGGYGGCCCCGCGGGGCCGCCCTTTTTTTGCCTGCTACCGGGCGATCTCAGAACTGCGCTTCGCTCAAYGCATTGACCGGCACCGCGCCTGCCACGACGGCATCGCGCAAGGCCGACGCCTGCGACAGGATGTGCTCCGCGAAGAAATGCGCGGTCGCGATCTTGGCATCGCTGAAGGAAGGATCCTCGCCACGCTTCGCATCCGCGGCCAGCATCGCCTTGGCCAGTTGCGCTTGCACCGCGGAGAAAGCCGCGCCGCCATGCTTGCCCAGCGCCGCCTCGGTTTCAGCGATCTGCGCGCAGATGCCGCGCGCCACGGCGCCGCCGTCGCGCACCGTCTTGCGGCCGACCAGGTCGTTGGCCTGGATCGCGGTCGTGCCTTCGTAGATCGGCAGGATGCGGGCGTCGCGATAGTGCTGCGCCGCGCCGGTCTCCTCGATGAAGCCCATGCCGCCGTGCACCTGCACGCCAAGACTGGTGACATCGATCGACAGCTCGGTGCTCCAGCCCTTGACGATGGGCACCATGAACTCGTAGAAGGCCTCGTTCTGCTTGCGCACCGCTTCGTCGGGATGCTGGTGCGCCGTATCGCATGCCGCCGCGGCCACGTAGGCCACCGCGCGCGCGCCTTCGGTCAGCGAGCGCATGGTCATCAGCATGCGCTTGACGTCGGGGTGATGGATGATGGTCACCGCCTCGCGGGCCGAGCCGTCGACCGGCCGGCTTTGCACGCGCTCGCGCGCAAAGGCTACCGCCTGCTGGTAGGCGCGCTCGGAGACCGCGATACCCTGCATGCCGACCGAGAAACGTGCCGAGTTCATCATGATGAACATGTATTCCAGGCCGCGATTCTCCTCGCCCACCAGCGTGCCGATGGCGCCGCCGTGGTCGCCGAACTGCAGCACGGCGGTGGGGCTGGCCTTGATGCCCAGCTTGTGTTCGATCGACACGCAGTGCGCATCGTTGCGCGCGCCCAGCGAGCCGTCTTCGTTCACCAGGAACTTGGGCACGATGAACAGCGAGATGCCCTTGACGCCCTCGGGTGCCGTCGGCGTGCGCGCCAGCACGAGATGGACGATGTTCTTCGCCATGTCGTGTTCGCCGTAGGTGATGAAGATCTTGGTGCCGAACACCTTGTAGGTACCGTCGCCCTGCGGCTCGGCGCGCGTGCGTACCGCCGCCAGGTCCGAGCCGGCCTGCGGCTCGGTCAGGTTCATGGTGCCGGTCCATTCGCCGGAGATCAGCCTGGGCAGGAAGGTGGCTTTCTGCGCATCGCTGCCSGCGGTCAGCAGGGCTTCGATGGCRCCGTCGGTCAGCAGCGGGCACAGCGCGAACGACAGGTTGGCCGAGTTCAGCATCTCGTTGCAGGCGGTGGCGATCAGCTTGGGCAAGCCCTGGCCGCCGAATTCCTGCGGATGCAGCACGCCCTGCCAGCCGCCTTCGCCGAACTGGCGGAAGGCGTCCTTGAAGCCGGGCGTGGTGGTGACCACGCCGTCCTTCCAGCTGCTGGGATCGGTGTCGCCGATGCGGTTGAGCGGCGCCAGCACCTGTTCGTTGAACTTGGCGGCCTCATCGAGCACCGCCTGCGCCGTCTCGGGCGTGGCGTCCTCGAAGCCGGGCAGCTGGCTGACAGCGTCAAGGCCGGCCAGTTCGTTCATCACRAACAGCATGTCCTTGAGCGGGGCACGATAGGTCATTTTTTGGGTCTCCATTTTGGGATTGCGGCACAGGGCATGGTGCATCTGGGCGGATGCCGGCACCGCATGCTCCGGATACCGGATCGTAGCGCCCGCCGCGGCATGCGGGAATAACCAAACCTGCCCATTCATTGACAAAACCTGCCGCTTTGCGCCGCCCTGGCCGCTTGCCTGCCACCCCGGCCCGATTGGCCGGATTTGTCACTAGTTCGGCCATTCCTGTCAGTGCCGGAGGGGGCGGGCACCTCTAGAATGCCTCGCAGCCGGCGTCGCCATGACCGCCGAATGCATCCGGCATAACGACAAACCGCCTGTCAGGAGACAAGACTATGGACCTGTTCGGTCAGATGATGTACGCGCCTTTGCAATTGTCCTCGCTGCTTGAGCAGGCGGCACGGCACTCCGGCACGGTGGAAATCGTATCCCGGCGCGTCGAGGGCGACATTCATCGCTATACGTACCGGGACTGCCATGTCCGCGCCATGCAACTGRCCAATGCGCTGACGGGCCGCGGCATCGTCGCCGGAGACCGCGTGGGCACGCTGGCGTGGAATGGCTATCGCCATATGGAGCTGTACTATGGCGTGACCGGCATTGGCGCGGTTTGTCATACCATCAACCCCCGCCTGTTCCCGGAACAGATCGCCTACATCATCAATCATGCCCGCGACCGCGTGGTCTGCTTCGATGCCTCGTTCCTGGGCCTGGTCCAGCAGATCGCGCCGCAATGTCCCCATGTCGAGTCATGGGTGATGCTGTGCGACAGCGCCAGCCTGCCGCAGGCACCGGCGCTGCCGCTCGAAAGCTACGAGGCGCTGATCGGCGGGCAGCCCGGCCATTTCGACTGGCCCCGCCTGGATGAGCAACTCGCGGCGGTGCTTTGCTATACCTCAGGCACCACCGGCAACCCGAAGGGCGTCCTGTACTCGCACCGTTCGCTTTGCCTGATGGCCTATGCCTCGGCGCTGCCGGACGCGCTTTGCCTGCGTGCGTCGGACTCCGTGGTGCCTGTCGTGCCTATGTTCCACGTCAATGYCTGGGGGCTGCCGTTCTCCGCGGCGCTGGTCGGGGCGAAACTGGTGCTGCCGGGCCCGGCGCTCGACGGCGCATCCCTGTCGGCGTTGTTCGACCAGGAAGGCGTGACGGTGTCGGCTGGCGTGCCCACGGTCTGGCTCGGCCTGGCCGACTATATGCGCCGCACGGGCAAGCGCTGCAACAGCCTTGAGCGTGTCATCGTGGGCGGCGCGGCATGCCCGCCGCAACTGGCCAAGGCACTGGGCGAACTGGGCATCAAGTCGGTACACGCCTGGGGCATGACCGAGCTGTCGCCGATTGGCACCGTGTTTTCGCCTTCGCAGGGTTTCGCGCAGAAGCCGGAGCAGGAGCGCGCGCAGCTCGAGGCCAAGCAAGGCCGGGTCGTGCCGGGTGTCGAGATGAAGATCGTCGACGCCGATGGTGCCGAGTTGCCGTGGGACGGGCGCGCGGCTGGCGACCTGCTGGTGCGCGGCCATTGGGTCGTGGAGCGCTACTTCGGCATGGAGGAATCCTGCCTGGAGAAGGATGGCTGGTTCGCCACCGGCGATGTCGCCACGATCGACGCCGACGGCTATATGCAGATCACGGATCGCAGCAAGGATGTGATCAAGTCCGGCGGCGAGTGGATCTCCTCGATCGAGCTGGAAGGCATCGCCGTTGCGCACCCGGAAGTCGAACTGGCGGCCTGTATCGCCTGTGCCCATCCCAAGTGGGACGAACGGCCCCTGCTGGTTGCGGTAAGGCGCGCCGGCAGCACGCTCGATGCGCAGCAACTGCTGGCCTTCTATGAAGGCAAGGTGGCCAAATGGTGGATCCCGGACGACGTGGTGTTCGTGCCGGAGCTGCCGCTGACCGCGACCGGCAAGCTGCACAAGCTGGTGCTCAGGCAGCGTTTCGGCTCCCATTACAGCGGCGCCGCCGCCTAGCCGGGCGCTCAGGCCATGCCGCGGTAGGCCTTGGGCGTGCTGCCGGTCCAGTGCCGGAAAGCGCGATGGAACGCGGTCGGGTTGTCGAAGCCGACGTCATACGCGATAGCCGCGATGGCGTCGGGCGAGCGCGTGAGCCGCTGAATCGCGATATCGCGCCGGACGTCATCCTTGATCGCCTGGAACGTCGTGCCTTCGTCCGCAAGCCGGCGGCAAAGCGTGCGCACGGAAAAGTGCAGGTCCTGGGCAACCACTTCCAGCGTCGGCATGGCGGGAAGGCAATCGGCGAGGAATTGCCGGACCCGGTGGCAAACCATCTGGTCGGCGAAGGAGACGAAGATCCAGTCTTCCGGCGCGCGCGCCAGGAATCTCTGCAGGTCGGCCTTGCGTTGCCGCATGGGCATGTCGAGGTAAGCCGCTTCGAAGCGCATGCGTGTCTGTGCGCTACCGAACTGAACCGGCCCCGGAAAGAGAAAGAGGTAGTCCGTTGCGTGCGCGGGACGCGCGAAATCGAACTCCGCCGCGATCAGCGGGATCCGCTTCCCAACCAGCCATGAGGCAATGCCGTGCACCAGCTTCATGATGAGTTCGCGGCCGAGTTCGGTCACGCCGGGGCCAGCCGGATCCGCCACCATGGCAACCCAGCCGCCTTCGCCGTCGCGGCCCGACTCCAGCCGGAAATCATCCAGGATCAGGTGGAAGAACTGGCCGAACCGATGCAGCGCGACTTCCAGCCGCGGGGCGTCGAGCAGGCTCAGGCACAGGTATTTCAGCGTGCCGTTGCGCAAGGGGCGGCTGAAGATGCCCGGCATTTCGTCGTCCAGTTCGGTCGCGAGCAGGCGGTAGAGCGTGGAGAACTGCTCCTCGGTCACGCGGGAGCCAGGGCGCCGCAGCAAGCCGTGGGGGATGCCGGAGCACTCCGCCAGCCGTTCGATGGCGGCGGGATCGGCGCCCGACAGGAAGCCGTTGACCAGCGAAATGGGAACCGTGCCAGAAATCTGACTCAAGGGTGCGTCGACGTCCGGACCGCAACGTCATTTCCGGTGTGACCAGGGGGCATATATTCTGTCATAAGCTGGATTGGCCCGTCACATTTTTGGCTTTCCGGCGATCAGGGCGCTGTCGCGTCGAGCCGGTCCGCCAGCGTTCCGTCCCGGCTGCCGACCGCCCGGAGACGCACGCCAGGGGCTTGTGCCTCGATCCGGGATATCAGCCGGTTAAGCACCAGCGCCTGGCCAACGGCTACTTGTTACCGTGGTCGCCCGTTGTTTCGCCTGCCGGTGCCGGTGCCGGGGCGGCGATGACCCTGGCGCCGACATCTTTCAGCAGCCGATTGAAATCGGGCGACGCCATGATGATCTTCCCCGCGGCGGCACGCAGCCGGTCGACAGCCTCGGCCGGCAGGGAAAACGATGTGGGCAGTTCGTTCAGGTAATCCAGTTCCGCCTTGTCCGTCAACTGGGCGAACGACACGTCGATGGCATAGATCGTTGCGTCCGGYGTGCGTAACGCAGTGGCTACCGCGGCATCCTTGTTCGCTGAAAATGCGCGTGACTCCCGGACCCGGCGCATGGACTGCCATCGCGCCTGGCTGTCTTTCAACAACTCCGTCGCCTCGTAGGAATAGTGGTCGATCGGCACGCCCGTGGCTTTCACCAGAATCTGCAGCGTGCCTGGCGGGGATTCCGACTTGTCCCATGCCGTCTTGGGCGTGGACAGTGAATTGACGACAAAGACGACGATCCTGCGCGTATGGTCGAGTGGCGAAGGCTGGCCGATCAAATGCAGCGCTTCCATGACCTCCAGGGAATCCAGCACGCTGCGCATGCCGAGGTTGTCCGACACCCCGCCGTCCACGATATGGATGTAGGGCCGGTTGGCGCTGTCCCCGAATTCGGCCTCCTCTTTCAGGTGACGGGTCGCGCGGGCGGCCGGCCGGGGCGGGTCGCTGGCGTCGAGAAATGGCTTGATCCAGCCGGGGGGGGCGTAGCCGCAGGTGCCGCCGTAGTTGTTGAGGGTAACGGGCGTGAGCACCACCGGTACCGCCGACGATGCGGCGGCGGCACGGGAGAGCTTCACCGCATTCAGATCCGAGCAAAGCACGTCGAATGTGGTCTGCGTAAAGGGCAGGCGGGCGCCCGTGGAGATGTCCGTGGCGGAGGCGACGATGAAAGGGCCGCCTCCGCGATTGAGGTCGCCGAATGTCGCGCCATGGAACAGGATTTCGTCGTACAGGTCTGATGCCAGTTCCGAGCGCCCCCAGCCGCTCGACCATAGGGATGGCCAGTAGGCTGGATTGAGCGTTCGGAACGTAATTTCCCCCTGCACGTCGCGCTTGAGGAAGCGCTGCTCGTAATCGTCGAACAGCTTGTCGCCGTAGAGGCCATAGGCGAGCGCCGTAAAGCTCCCGCCGGATACGCCGGTGATGACGCCGACATGTTCGAGCAGGCGAGACTTGTTGCCTTTCGGTCCGACGACTTCGGTATTGCGCAGGAACTCGAGGACGCCGTACGAAAATGCCGCAGCGCGTGTCCCGCCGCCCGAGAAGGCCAGGATCACCAGGTTTTCGTTGTCTGCCGAGTATTGCGGACGGGTGACGAACCGATAGCCGGCATCCGGGTCGGCGTGAGCGATGGGCGGGTTGACTGGACGGCTTGCGCAGCCGCCGAGCACGATCAGAAACGCAAGTACCACCAATGCAGGCGTCGGCAGTCGGACCATGGATTCTCCGGGCAGTCTCCGGGTATTGTTACGGTGCGTACTCATTGAGGTTGTCCCGGCATTCTGACTAGCCTAGACTAGAATTCACCGAATCGGGGGGGTGGTTGGCTTTTGCCCTCGTATGGCGAACGCGCCGATGCCGGCATCGACCGTGCCGGACGTATCGTGTCGCCCGGACATGGCTTAACGGCAGGGATGAGATGCCCTTGCCTGGCTTTCCGACCCGATACCTTTGCGGTGACCTGCAAGGAGGCAATCGATGTTGCCCACGCCCATTTCCGAGAAGGCGCTGTCCCGCGGCATGCTCGATGTACTGATCCGTGCCGGGCTGATCGCTGTCCTGGTGATTTTCTGCTTCGAGATATTCCGTCCGTTTTTCGACCTGCTCGTCTGGTCGCTGATCCTGGCGATCACCCTCTATCCGCTGCAGGTGAAACTCAGCCCGATGCTGGGCAACAAGGACGGCCGCACCGCCACGCTGATCATCCTGGTCGTGATCGGCATCATCATGGTGCCGACCTACCTATTGGGTGTCGCCATGGCGGAGTCGGTGGAGAATGCCATGACCCTCGTCAAGAGCGGGGAGTTCCAGGTCCCACCGCCGGCCGAGTCGGTAGCCAGTTGGCCGCTGGTGGGGAAGCAGTTGTATGCCTTCTGGATGCAAGCCGCCACTGACCTGACCGGTCTGGTGATGAAGCTCGCGCCTCAGATCAAGGACTTCAGCCTCGTGCTGCTGGGCGCGGCCGCGGGTCTCGGCAGGGGGTTGCTGGTATTCGTCTTTGCACTGATCATCGCCGGCATCATCATGGCTTTTGGGGAGCAGGGCAGCCGTAGCGCCGTGCAGATTGCCTCGCGCATCTTCAACCCGGAAAAAGGCCCGCAGATCACCGCGTTGTRCACCTCCACCATTCGCGCGGTTGCCCAGGGGGTGGTCGGCATTGCCTTCATCCAGATGCTGCTGATCGGCGTCGGCTTCGTGCTCAAGGGCATTCCTGCCGCCGGCCTGCTGGCTCTGGGGGTGCTGCTGCTTGGGATCATGCAGCTGCCGGCCACGCTGATTACCGTCCCGGTGATTGTCTTCGTCATCGCCACCGAGGGTGCCAGCGTCGCTACGATCGTCTTCTCCATCTATGTCTTCGTGGCGGGGCTGGCCGATAACGTCCTCAAGCCCCTGCTGCTGGGCCGGGGTGTCGACGTGCCGATGCCGGTGGTGCTGATCGGCGCCCTGGGCGGGATGGTCAGCGGCGGCGTCATTGGCTTGTTTATCGGCCCGGTGATGCTCGCGGTCGGCTATCAGTTGTTCTGGCAATGGGTCGAGGACCAGCACCACGGTAGCGGGCCAGGAGACCAGAAGCCAGTTTGATACTGCCAGGCTCGCGCCTTGTCGCGTTGGATTCGTGCGAACCGCCTGACATCCAACGGGATAGCCGATGAGTCTCGATCCCCTTAGCTCCTTGCTGGCCGCCGTTGTCGTGCTGCTTATCGGCGCGCTGGTCAATCGCCGGGTTGGGCTGCTGTCGAGATACAACATCCCGGATCCCATCACCGGCGGCCTGCTTTTCGCGGTGCTGTCCGCGCTGGCCCTGGCAACCGCGGATTTCAAGGTCACGATCGACCAGAGCGTCAAGCCGGTGCTGCTGCTGATGTTCTTCGGCGGGATGGGGCTGAGCGCGGACTTGCGCACACTTCGCCGGGGAGGCAAGGCGCTTGTCATCTTCCTGATGATCATGCTGCCCTACATCGTCGCGCAGAACGCCGTCGGCGTCGCGATGGCGAAGGTGCTGGACTTGCACCCGATCTTCGGGCTGGTCGGTGGCTCGATTACCCTCGTGGGCGGCCATGGCACCGGCGCGGCCTATGCCGAGCGCTTCGCGGAAGTCAACAACCTGCAGTCCGTGATGGACTTGTCCATGACGGTGGCGACGCTGGGCCTGATTGTCGGCGGCATCATCGCCGGCCCGGTCGCGCAGTTCCTGATCACGCGATACCACCTGCGATCCCGGGCGGAGGAAACCGCGAGCGACGACATGCAGCCGGCAGCGCCAATCGCCACCGTCGGCGCGATCGGCTCCCTCGCCGGCATCTTTGCCGCGGTAGTGGCCAGCCGGTGGCTGGCAGCGCAGTTCACCGGCGGCTCGATCACCATACCGGCTTTCCTGTGGTGCATGGTCACGGGCGTCGCCATCCGCAACCTCTGCCCATTCATCGGCCTGCGTTTCGATGACCGCGCCACGGACCTGATCTCGAACGTGTGCCTGTCGCTGTTCCTCGTCATGACGATGATGGCGCTCGACCTGATCGAGGTGGCGCTGTCGGCGGGGCCTTTCATTGTCATCATTGCGATGCAGGTGGTATTCCTCGTTATCTACGCCGTTTTGGTCTGCTTTCGCTTCATGGGCCGCGACTACGAGTCAGCCGTCACCTCCGCGGCCTTCATTGGCTTCAATATGGGTTCCACCGCGACCGCCATGGCGAACATGCAGGCGATCACCGCAAAGTACGGGCCGGCCCCGACCAGTTACCTGATCGCCCCGCTCGTCGGCGCATTCTTCGTCGACCTGATGAACGCGGTGGTGCTGACGCTATGGCTTGCGCTGCCGATCGTGGGAGGCTGACCATGCGCACCCTCATCGCCATGCTGCTGGCCGCCGTGCTGGCGGTCCTCCTGAGCGGCTGCGGCGGCGGCCCGGATGCCGACAGCCTGCGGGCCGGGGTCAACGAACGCCTGGTGCAGGCGCTGCCGGCCGGGACGGTGGAACTGGTCAGCCTTGAGCGCCGTGGCTCCCAGGCGGACACCAGGGCGGCGGGCGAGACACGCCGGACAGTCTACTTCGACGCGCAACTGAAGCTCGCGCGCGACTTCGATTTCGGCGGATGGGACGCGCCGGGCGTCGCCGGCCTAGTTTCCGCGCTGGGCGCGGGCCCGAAGGGCATTTCCGGTATTGCCTCGGGCGGCAACAAGGCGGGAGACATCATCCGTGCCCACGGTACCGCGCTCTACAAGCGCGAGGGGGACCGGTGGGTCGCGGTTACCTCCGGCGGCTACCGGCCCGCTGAGGCGCCGGACTATGTCACGAATACCGCGCCAGGCGCCGCCGCCATCCTGGACGCGATGCGAAAGGTGATCGAATCCGTGCCCAAGGATGCTTCGCCTGCTGAGCAAGCGGCCATCGAGCAGGAGCTTGCGGTGGCATATGCCAGCGTACGCGCACGGCTCGCGCGCGCGGCGGACGGATACGCGATCGCGGCCGGTGCCGAGCACGGACAGTATTTGCGCTTTGCCCGCGCGTTGGCGAGCGAGACCAGGGTCAGGGTAGTGCCCCTGATCACGCGGGGAGGAGAGGAAAACCTGCGTCTGCTGCGGGAAGGCAAGGTTTCGGTTGCGCTGGCGCAGGGCGATGCCGCGCTCGATGCCTATGAGGGCAAGGGCGCCTTTGCCACGGACGGGCCGTACGCCTCGCTGCGCGCGCTGGGCAGCTTGTATCCGGAAGCCGTGCATGTCCTGGTGCGGGCCAACGACTCGCTGGCATCGATGTCGGACCTGCGCGGCCACAAGGTCGCCATGGGGGAACCGGGCTCCGCGTCGCGCGTCACCGCGGTACGCGTGCTTGAGGCGCATGGGCTCGGGCTGAAGGACATCGTGCCCCAGGACTTGAGCATCGGCGCCGCGCTGGTTGCGCTGCGCCAGAAGCAGGTCGACGCCGTGATACAGGTCATCGGCGTGCCGGCGGACAGCGTGCGCGATGCGCTTGAGGACGTGCCGCTGCGGCTGTTGCCGCTCTCGGAGCGCGGGATTGCCGCGCTGGCCGGTGCGAAGACCGCGTACTTTCCCTACACGATCTCGCGCGGTGCCTACGCGAACCAGCGGCAAGACGTGCGTAGCGTCGCGACCGCGGCGCTGCTCCTCACGGCAAGCGACCTCTCCGATGCCGAGGTGGCCGCGCTGACCCGCCTGGTTTTCGCAAACGGCAACGATCTCGCCGCGCGCGGCAGCGCGCAAGGTGCGCAGGTCTCGGCGGCGACGGCGCTGCAAGGGCTTGCCGTGCCCCAGCACCTTGCCGCGGCAAAGGCGCTCGATGCGATGAGCGCCGGCGCCGGGAAGAAGTAGGCGTCAAACGCATTTTTCAATCCGCGCAATGCAAAGGAGGCACCATGACAATCCGTGTTGGACGATGGCTCGGCCGGAACGGCGGCGGGCTTGAGATTCTTTCCATCGAGCCGGGTGCCCGCTTCACCGGCCGCTACCAGACCAAGGTGGGCATGCCCGATCCCAATGCGTGGTTCGACGCGCACGGCATGACCGACGGTACGCTGATCGGATTCACGGTGCTTTGGAAGAATGCTTCGGAGGCGCACGCATCGCTGACCACCTTTGCCGGCCGCTACCTGGCCAAGGGCGAGCAGGATGGTCTCGGTGATGCATCGAGAGAACGGATCGAAGCCCAGTGGGTTCTTGCCCGGCTCTGCGATGACGACGATCCCGGCAAGCCGCACGCAATGTGGGAGACCTTTCTCTCCAACTCCGCCGTCTGGTACTGGACGCCCTGAGCGGTCAGCCCAGCAAGAGGCCCGCGTGAGCAAGCAACTGGCGGAAAACCGCCAGCCGCGCCTCTCCGGTCCGGGCCAGCTTGCGGCAAACGTGCAAGTGCGCGGCCATGTCGCTGTGTCCGCGCAGTGCGTCCTTGCACTCGCGCTCCGAGATTTCCAGGTGGACACCGGTCAGGATTGCGCAGCCTTTGCCCACGCTTGCGCTCACGATGGCGGGCGGGTTGCCTTCGATGCCGGTGTACACGGCCAGGATCCGCGCCGCATGGTTCGTTGCGTCGCCGAAATCGAAGCGGCAGCCGCCGTGGTAGTGCGCATAAAGCGTCGTCGGGGCAGCGGTCAGGCTATGGGTCGTCCGGATCTCCGTGGCCGTGGCGCTCCTCGGCGTTGCGTCATAAGCGACGCCCCCCGTGAGCTGGGGCAGCGAGCCAACCGCGACCGCATCCACAAAGTTCAGTTCGCGTGCGCCGCAGATTGCGCCCTCGGTTCCGGCATGGAACGCCAGCTCCCTGCAAGCGTAGTACGCGCCCGCGCAAATGCCCAGGTAGACGCCGCCCTGCTCGACGAAGCGCCGGATGCGCGCGTTGGGGGCGCCGTTCAATGCGGCGCAATAGGGAAGGTCGGCACCGCCCGGCATGACAAACAGCGCGGCGTCATCGAAGAGCGCCGCGTCATGCCTGAGGTCATCGGCCATGACCGCCCGGATCTCGTAAGCGCCGGGAAGCAGTTGCTGTCCGATCATTCTCATCAGGCGTGCGGTCCCGTCGGACGTGCCGGCATCGATATAGGTCAGGATCTGGGGCTTTGCCATGATGGTTCGCCGATGTGCAACGCGGCATCGCGTCGCTGGTGATCTTACGCCCTAGGTTTTGCCGGCACCAGGTTCCGGGAGCCTGGCCGTCCTTGAAGCATCCCGTACGATCCTGCCCGCCGTGACATCACAAAGCGGTCCAGGGGGTGCCGTGTTCGTGCCAAAAGCCTGGTGCCATTTGCAGGATTATCCGTGCAAGACAATATGGTTTGGTGAAGTACTTCATCAGTAGGTGCCATTTCCCATCGGGGCAGTGACGGAGCCAGCCGCCAGCGATTGCCTCCAGGCAGGCAGCACGGGATGGCAAGGCAATTCCCCTGGTGATCCGTCCTGACGCCAGCAGCTTGCTGGTTCCTGTCACATCCTGTCGCGTCTGAAGCCTGCGTGAGATTCATGCGTCACGTCGCGGCTGTCCGGCAACCGTTCCGGACGTTGCGGCAGCAAATCCGACAAGACAGGTCTCTCAAAAATGGCCCTATCAACAAGCATCAATATGGATCTAGTGGTGGTGCCAATTTTCGGTTAATTTTCTACTCCACCGCATTCCGGCCGAGATGCAGCACCCGCTGCCGGTTGACGACGCGAAATGCGGACAACGAAGTCCGTTGGCACAAACCGAAGCAAGAGATGGAGCAAGAGATGAAGAACGCCGAGCTGGTCCGCCGCAAAGATGCCGCCACGCCCCGTGGCGTAGGCGTGATGTGCAATTTCTACGCCGAGCGTGCCGAGAATTCCGAGATCTGGGATGTGGAGGGCAAGCGCTATATCGACTTCGCCGCCGGCATCGCCGTCCTGAACACCGGCCATCGTCATCCACGCCTGGTGGAGGCCATGCAGCGCCAACTGGAGCGCTTCACGCACACCGCCTACCAGATCGTCCCCTACGCCAGCTACATCGAGCTGGCCGAGAAAATCAACCAGCGCGCCCCCGGTGGCTCGGTCAAGAAGACGGCATTTTTCACGACGGGCGCCGAAGCCGTCGAAAACGCGATCAAGATTGCCCGTGCCGCCAGCGGCCGTCCGGGCGTGATCGCCTTTTCGGGGGGCTTCCATGGCCGCACCATGATGGGCATGGCGCTGACCGGCAAGGTGGTGCCGTACAAGGTTGGCTTCGGACCGTTCCCCGGCGAGGTGTTCCACGCGCCGTATCCCTGCGCGTTGCACGGCGTGTCGGTGGAGGATTCGCTCAAGGCGCTGCAGAACCTGTTCAAGGCCGACGTGGATCCCAAGCGCGTGGCTGCCATCATCTTCGAGCCGGTGCAGGGCGAGGGCGGCTTCAACGTGGCGCCGGCCGCGTTCGTGAGGGCGCTGCGCGCGATTTGCGACGAGCACGGCATCCTGCTGATCGCCGATGAAGTGCAGACCGGCTTCGGGCGCACCGGCAAGCTCTTTGCGATGGAGCACTACGATGTGGCGCCGGACCTGACCACGATGGCGAAAAGCCTGGCGGGCGGCATGCCGCTGTCGGCGGTATGCGGTCGCGCGGAGGTGATGGACGCCCCGGCACCCGGCGGGCTTGGCGGCACCTATGCCGGCAACCCGCTGGCGGTGGCTTCCGCGCTGGCCGTGCTGGACGTGCTCGAAAGCGAGAACCTGATCGAGCGCGGCAACGTGCTGGGCAAGCGCCTGGTGGACCGTCTGGAGAGCCTCAGGTCCGGCGTGCCGCAAATCGCCGAAGTGCGCGGCGTCGGCGCCATGGTCGCCGTCGAATTCCGCAAGGCGGATGGCAGTCCGGACGCCGATTTCACGCGCACTGTGCAGAACCGCGCGCTGGAACAGGGCCTGTTGCTGTTGTCTTGCGGCATCTACGGCAACGTGATCCGTTTCCTGTTCCCCCTCACCATCAGCGATGCCGTGATGGACGAAGGCCTCGACATCCTGGCTGACGCATTGACCCGCTGATCCCAAACGCACCCAAGCGCACCGAAGCGCACCCAAACGGATACAACAGGACCAAACGGACTTCATCATGGAACTCAAGGATGCAGGCTTGCTGCGTGCGCAAGCTTTTGTCGGCGGCGCGTGGCGGAACGCCGACAGCGGTGAGACCTTCGCCGTCACCGATCCCGCGACCGGCGCCGTCATCGGCACGGTGCCGTTGATGGGGGCGGCGGAAACACGCCGCGCCATCGAGGCCGCGCGCACCGCGCAGGCCGCCTGGCGTGGCAAGACCGCGCGCGAGCGCAGCCAGGTGCTGCGCAACTGGCATGAGCTGATGCTCGCTAATGCCGACGACCTTGCCCTGCTGATGACTACCGAGCAAGGCAAGCCGCTGGCCGAGGCCCGCGGCGAAGTGACCTACGCCGCGTCGTTCCTCGAATGGTTCGCCGAGGAAGGCAAGCGCGTCAGTGGCGACGTGCTGTCGTCCCCCGCCGGCGACAAGCGGCTGTTGGTAGTGAAGGAGCCGGTGGGCGTCTGCGCGGCGATCACACCCTGGAATTTCCCGCTGGCCATGATCACGCGCAAGGCCGGGCCTGCCCTGGCCGCGGGCTGCGCGATGGTGCTCAAGCCGGCGGAGGACACCCCGCTGTCCGCCCTCGCGCTGGCGGTGCTGGCGGAGCGCGCGGGCGTGCCGGCGGGCGTGCTGAGCGTGCTGACGGGCGACGCCCGGGCGATCGGCGGCGAGCTGACCGCCAATCCGGTCGTGCGCAAGCTCAGCTTTACCGGCTCGACGGAAGTTGGCCGCATCCTGATGCGCCAGTCGGCCGACACCATCAAGAAGCTCTCGCTTGAACTGGGCGGCAATGCGCCCTTCATCGTCTTCGATGATGCCGACCTGGATGCCGCGGTGGAGGGCGCGATTGCCTCGAAGTACCGCAACGCGGGCCAGACCTGCGTTTGCGCAAACCGCCTCTACGTGCACGACAAGGTCTATGACGCCTTTGCGCAGAAGCTGGTCGCCGCCGTGGCGAAGCTCAAGGTTGGCCACGGTGTCGAGCCCGGTGTCTTGCAAGGCCCGCTGATCAATGAGGACGCGGTGGCCAAGGTGGAGTTGCATATCGCGGACGCAATGGCCAAGGGCGCGCGGCTGCTGTCCGGCGGCAAACGGCACAGCCTGGGCGGCACCTTCTTCGAACCGACCGTGCTGGCCGACGTGACGCCGGCCATGCGCGTGGCGAAGGAAGAGACGTTCGGCCCGCTGGCGCCGCTGTTCCGCTTCTCGACCGACGCGGAAGTGATCGGCATGGCCAACGACACCGAGTTCGGTCTCGCCTCCTATTTCTTCAGCCGCGATATCGGCCGCATCTGGCGCGTCGCCGAGGCGCTCGAATACGGCATGGTGGGCATCAACACGGGCCTGATCTCGAACGAAGTCGCGCCGTTTGGCGGTGTCAAGCAATCCGGCCTGGGCCGCGAAGGCTCGAAGTACGGCATCGAGGACTATCTGGAGATCAAATACCTGTGCATGGGAGGGGTCGACCGCTGAACCCGGCGCGTGTCGCACTGCCGGTTCGCCCGGCCCGGTGCCGGGTGTTCTTCTGTCCGGATTCAGGCCGGTAATGACTTAAGCCACAGCCTGGGTAGAGGCGGTCCAAGTGGAGGCCGCCCACCCAAGGCAAGCGCTGTACGCAGCGCAGCGAGTGGATTCTCTACTATCGAGGAGGGTAGTTTCATGCAGGTTCGTTTTCGTTTCATCCGTTCCATCGCCGCCGTGGCGGCGATGGCGGCATCGTCCCTGGTTCTCGCGCAGGGCCCGCGAGACTGGCCCACGCAGCCGGTGCGCATCGTTGTGCCATTCCAGGCCGGCTCCGCGACAGACTTGCTTTCGCGCCAGCTCGGCATTGCACTCGGCAAGGAATACGGCCAACCCTTCGTGGTGGAAAACAAGCCCGGCGCCGCGGCCATGATCGGTAGCGAGGCCGCGGCCCGCGCGCCTGGCGATGGCTACACGCTGCTGATGTCCGGTCCCGCGTCGATGGTGACCAACCGCTTTCTCTACAAGAAGCTCAGCTACGATCCGGATGCCTTCGAGAAGATCACGGTCGTGGCCTACACGCCGAACATCCTGCTGTCGAATCCGTCGCTGCCGTTCAAGACGCTGCCCGAGATGGTGGCCTATGCCAAGGCCAATCCAGGCAAACTGAGCTACGCCTCGTTCGGAGCAGGAACCACCTCGCACCTGGCCGGCGAGATGCTCAAGGCGATGGCCGGCATCGACATCGTTCACGTTCCTTACAAGGGCGCAGCCGAAGCGATCCCGGCGTTGCTGTCGGGTCAGGTGTCGATGTACTTCGACACCATCATGACGGGGTTGCCTTTTGTGAAGGCGGGCAAGCTGCGTGCGCTTGGCATGTCGAACAACAAGCGTTCGTCGATGGCCCCGGATGTGCCGACCATCGCGGAGCAAGGCTATCCCGGCTTCGATATCGCCCCATGGTATGGCCTGGTCGCGCCGAAGGGCACGCCGGGCGAGGTCGTGGCCAAGCTCAATGTCTCGGTCAACAAGCTGCTCAAGGATCCGGCCTTCCGCGACAAACTGGGGGCCACGGGCGCCGAGCCGCGCGGCGGCAGCGCGGCGGACTTCAACACGATGATCAATGCCGAGATTCCACGCACCGAGAAGCTGGTAAAGCAATCGGGCATTGCCTTGCAATAAGCGGCGCGCGCTTCCATCCGCGTTCCGGATTTTCCCCATCCTACTGAGTCGCTCCTAATGTTGCCTTTCGACTGGTCCTTCCCCTATCCCTCCCAGAAGATGCCGCTGCTTGCCGCCAATGCGGTCAGCACCAGCCAGCCGCTCGCCGCGCAAGCCGGCCTGCGCATGCTGTATGAAGGCGGCAACGCCATCGACAGTGCGATCGCCACGGCGATCGCGCTGACGGTGGTGGAGCCGGTTATGAACGGTATCGGCGGCGACATGTTTGCGCTGGTCTGGCACGAAGGCCAGTTGTACGGCCTCAACTCCAGTGGCCGCGCGCCCGCGCTTTGGACGCCCGAATATTTCGCGGGCCGCGAGAAAATGCCTTCGGTCGGCTGGGATACGGTGACGGTGCCGGGTCAGGTCGCAGGCTGGAAGGCACTGTCCGCCCGCTTCGGCAAGCTGCCGTTCGCGCGCCTGTTCGCACCGGCAATCGAATACGCGGAGCAGGGCTTCATGGTATCGCCGCAGATCGCGCGCCAGTGGGCGGCACAGGTACCTGTGCTGGCCGGCCAGCCTGGCTTTGCCAAGGCCTTCCTGCGTGATGGCAAGGCGCCGCAGGCTGGCGAGCGCTGGCGCTTTCCGGAGCAGGCTGCCACGCTGCAGCGCATTGCCGAAAGCGATGGCGAGAGCTTCTACAAGGGCGAACTGGCCGCGCGTATCGTCGCCTTTGCCGAGGAAACCGGTGGCGCCATCCGTGCCGATGACCTGGCGCAGCACGCGCATAGCTGGGTCACGCCGCTGTCGCAGGATTTCCGCGGCTACACGTTGCACGAGATTCCGCCCAACGGGCAGGGTCTGGCTGCGCTGATCGGGCTCGGCATTCTCGACCGCTTCGACATCGAAAGCATGGGGCGCGACAGCGCGGACTTCTATCATGTCGGCGTTGAAGCGATGAAGCTCGCGTTCGCCGACCTGCATC
This sequence comes from Cupriavidus sp. 05T313, assembly GCF_056396665.1. Classification (NCBI taxonomy): domain Bacteria; kingdom Pseudomonadati; phylum Pseudomonadota; class Betaproteobacteria; order Burkholderiales; family Burkholderiaceae; genus Cupriavidus; species Cupriavidus sp. 05T313. Next base: position 28,163 of record NZ_JBFTLX010000081.1, read on the forward strand.
GCCACGTCTCCGACCCGGCGACGATGCAGCACGATCCCAAGGCATTTCTCGATCCGGCCTATCTGGCCGAGCGCGCCGCGCTGATCGACATGGCACGCGCGAGCACGCCCGGCGCCGGCATGCCCAAGACCGGCGGCACGGTGTACCTGACATCGGCCGATGCGGCCGGTTCGATGGTTTCGTTCATCCAGTCCAACTATCGCGGCTTTGGCTCTGGCGTGGTGGTACCCGGCACCGGCATCTCGCTGCATAACCGTGGCGAAGGCTTCAACCTGACGCCGGGGCACGCCAACTGCGTCGGCCCGCGCAAGCAGCCGATGCATACCATCATCCCCGGCTTCATCACGCGCAATGGCGCGCCGGTGATGTCATTCGGCGTGATGGGCGGTTCCATGCAGGCTCAGGGCCATGTGCAGATGATGGCGCGGCTGGCCGCCTTCGGCCAGAACCCCCAGGCTATGAGCGATGCACCGCGCTTCCGCGTCGAGAACGGCCCCGTGGTCAATGTGGAATCGCATATGCCGGCAGACGTGGTCGCCGCGCTGCGCGCGCGTGGGCACAAGGTCGAGGTGGCGCCGCCAGACAGCCTGGAGTTTGGTTCCGCGCAGTTGATCTACAAGGCGGAGCACGGGTATATCGCTGCGTCGGATTCGCGGCGGGACGGGCAGGCGGTGGGATTCTGAGCGTGATGGCAACCTGCGCTCAGGCTAATTAGCGCAGGTTGCCGCGGATTTCCGCCGACGTGACAGTCACCGCGCTACGACAATGAATCGCGACACCAACATCACCGTTGGTGTCGCGATTTTTGTTTCATGACCAGCGTGGAGGCCACTCAGCCGGCGGCTTTAGCGGCAAGATCTAGTTCCTGATCCCCAGGGTCTGAGAAGGCAGTTCACCAAACCGCTGCTTGTAAACGGCTGCGAACAGGCCGAGATTGACGTAGCCCCAGGCGGCGGCGACAGTGCGAACCGTGGCCCCTTTGCCGGCAAGCAGCAGTTCGGCCCGGACACCCTGAAGCCGTTGCTCGCGCAAGGTATCCATCGGGGTGCATCCACGGTATTCACGGAACGCACCGGTGAGCGTTCGGACGCTTACGCCACTCGCGCGGGCGAGTTCGCTCAGCGTCGGCGCAAGATGCGCGTGTTCCCTGATATGACGCTCCGCCGCCAGGACATGCCGCGGCGCCATGCGGTGTAGCGTGGCCTGACTGGGCTGATCCAGCTGGGCGCGCCATTGCGTCAACAGGTGGATGCCGATCATTTCTTCCAGATGCCGGCCCAGCGGGCTGCCGCCGATTGCATCCGGCATCTCCGTGGTGCAGTTGCAAACATAGGCGAGAAGGGAAATCCAGCTCGAATTGGTGCCGCCAAGGCGAAATTTCTTCGTCCACAGGCTCTCGTCGGCAGGCCGGCCGAACCAGCGCTCATGCAAGGCGGCCAGCGCATCGTGTTCGAAGGTCAGGTTGATCTGCAGGTGGTTCTCGTCAAAGTCCACCCAGTAATGGGTTCGCGAGTTGTCGACCACGAAGGCGTCGCCAACGCCAGTGTCGGCGAAGGCATTCGGCTCGGTCCAGTGTCGCGCCGTCCCGCGCAAGGTGGTCAGGACCATTCCGGTACCCGCCGCGGGTGAAAAATCGGAAATGTGGACCGGGATGCCATACTTGAAGCGGCTTAGCGTGAAGTGCCCGATCCGGGTGGCGTCGAGTACCGAATCAGGGCGGCGCGGCCGCCCTGTTGGCGTGACGCTGTACGGCATGTAGATGCGGTCCGACCATTGACGAATATCGTCCCATTCGCTCGATGCCACCAGGCGGTAACGCGAACTGGCCTGGCCATGGGCATCCGTGACCAGAACGTTTCGTATCGCTTCCATCATAGCCATGCCTCAGGGCGGGACATTTGGACGCGCCGGGCGCGGAAGACCGGCGTGCAGGAGCTGCTTGCTACCTGTGATGGTAAATGGCCGTTTCGAATTCGACAAATCCCGGGTAGGATGCGGCGTCCTGGAACGGCAGGATCTGGGTCGCCCAGTAGCCGCCGATGCCGTTTTGACGGTCGATCCAGAAGAATGAGTTGGCCAGGCCCGCCCACATCAACGAGCCCGCGGGCCGCCCCGTGGGAGCACGTTCCCGATTCGTCATGAAGGAGTATGCCCAGCCCTTATCGGTGCCAGGGAGGAATTCGCCGGTATTGCTCAGCGAGGGGACGGAGGTGGTCCAGCCGCCCACCGCGAGCCCCATGGGTGCCAGGCCGTCCTGGGCCATCAGGTCCACCGTCTCGGGCCTGAGCACGCGTCCGTTCGGGCCGGCACCGTTATTCAGGATCATGCGGATGAATTTCATGTACTCGCCAATGGTCGCGTAAAGACCGTGGCCACCCATGTCCATCGGCGGGGGATCCGGCAGCACCAGATCAGGTAGCGGAGTGAGTTTTCCATCGGCTGCGCGGTCATGGATGGTAACGCGCCGTGCTTTCATCGATTCGCTCATCCGGAAGCCGATGTCCTGCATGCCAAGCGGCGTGAAGATGCGCTCTTTCATCACCTCGCCCAGGCGCTTGCCGCGCTGCTGTTCGACGATGCGGCCCAGCCAGTCGATATTGGCGCCGTAAGTCCATGCGGCCCCCGGCTCGTGCAGCAGCACTGTGCGTATCGAATCGAAGCTGCAGGACATGATGGGCGGGATGTTCCTGGCCGTTCGGTAATGCAGGTCGTTCTCGCTGAAGAACTCATAGCAAAGGCCAGAGGCGTGCAACATCAGGTCGTTCACCGTGATCTTGCGCCCAGGCGCACGGGTACGGGGCTGGCCATTGGCATCAAAGCCATCAAGCACCTGGAGTTCATCGATTTCTGGAACGTACTCGCCAGCGTTGTCGGACAGGGCAATCCTGCCTTCTTCGACCAACTGCATGATGAGTGTGCCGGTCAGGGCCTTGGTCGTCGAAAAGATCGCGAACACCGAATCGGTGGTCATCGGGCTGTCCCGGCCCAGTTCGCGCGTGCCGGTGGCACCTTCATAGAAGTTGCCGTTACGGTCGGTGGCCATGGCCACCACCCCCGGCGCACCGCCATGGCGATGGGTGGCCTGGATCAGCACCTGATCCAGGACGGTCTTCAGTTTCTGTTGCGTCATGTTTTGTCTCCTGATGTTGGGCGGCGCCCTTTCTTTTTGTGCCTGCGTCATGCCGCATCGACTGGAACGCAGGCGAGCCTAATTTACGGGATGGTGCGGTGCGGGCCTGTTCCGATCTGGCAATTGCATGTTCAGGTTCGGCGGAAATTCGCCCGCGATCGCCCTGTGGGCGGAAATTGGCAAGATCAAGGCAGTCAGTGGAAATGACAAAAAAGGGAGGAGTTCCCTTCGGCCATGCTGGCGCCAAAATTGCGGTTATTGCGCTGGGCGAGTGTCGACGAGGAGGGCAAGGCCCGTATCGATATTTTCATGTGCGCGCATCGTCACGCCGCTCACGTCGGCGGCCTTGCCGACTCCGCCTGGAAGGCGGTCGAGGTAAAGGAAGTCCGGTTTCCTTGGACCGAAGATCCAGGAGATGCCGATGCCGGGGTCATGCGGGAGAAGCAAAGCGGCCCGATGAGACCGCAGCGATGAATTGCTGGTAGTCGTGATGTACGGGTAAGAAGGGTAAGCCCGTTTGTGAATTGCACTCTATCAAGTAACAGCGAGAATGACTTAAAGAAGCCGAAGCGGCCGGTTGTGGCCTGAGCCCCCAATATGGGGGCTCAGGCCAAAAGCTGGTGCATTCACCGCGATACTGGAAATGGCCCTTGGCTTCTCAGTCCAAACTGATGCCGTTCGCTTTGGCGATGCCTTGCCAGAGGGACAGGTCGGTGCGTACGGTCTGGGCAAATTGTTCCGCGCTTTTCAATGGCGGATCGATCAGGTTGAGCTGGACGAATCGGTCACGCAGCTCCGGGGCGGACAGGGTGTTCAGGACCTCCCGGTGCACGGCCGCCACCACGCCCGCTGGCGTACCGCGCGGGGCGAACACACCATACCAGGCATCCGTATCGAAACGAAAACCTTGTTCGGTCATGGTCGGCAGATCCGGCAGCGCCGGCCCCCTGTGCGAGCCGGTGATGGCGATGCCGCGCAGCTTTCCGGTCTTGATCAGCGGCACCGAACTGGTGGCGTCGACAAAGGCCACCTTCACCCGCCCGCCCTGCATGTCCTGGTATATCTGGCCGATCGTCTTGTAAGGCACATGCCGGATGTCGAGGCCTTCCTGCCGCTTCAGGTACTCCATCACGAGCTGCCCGGTGGAGCCCGGGCCCCAGGTGGCATAGTCGTACTTGCCGGGATTCGCCTTGACGAGGGCAACGAACTCCTTCAGGTTGCGCGCGGGAAAATCCGGCGAAGCTACCAGATGGATGCCCCCTGAGAAGATCTGCGCCACGGCCACAAGGTCGCGCGTCACATCGAACGGCAGCTTGTGCAGCAGGGCCTGGCTGATGACCGTGGAGGATGAACTGGCGAATAGCAAGGTGTATCCGTCGGGCTGCGCCTTGGCCACCGCGTCCACGCCGATGACGCCATTGGCGCCCGGCCGGTTGTCGACCACGACGGGCTGGCCAAGCGTACGCGACAAGCGCTCGGCAAAGATCCGCGCAATGGTGTCGGGCCCGCTGCCGCCGGCGCTGGGAAGGATCAGGCGAACCGGCCGTGCTGGCCAAGACTGCGCGCTGGCCGGCGCCGCGCCAAGCGCAAGGCCCAGCGCCATGCCAATCGCGGGTGCCAGGGCCAGGAAGCGGCCGAGTCCCAAAGTGTTCCAGCAATTCCGCATCATGTTTGTCTCCTGCATATTGTTGTGATGACGGGCCTGGCCATGGCACAGCTCAGGCCCGCTTGACCTGTACGACGCTGCGCCAGCCGTCAGGCAGCGGCGCGCACGGCACCGATCGACAGGCCGCCATCGACGATGAGCATCTGTCCGTTGACGTAGGAGGACTCGGTGCTGATCAGGTAGAGCGCGGCATGCGCAACCTCCCAGCCTGTGCCCTGCCGGCCGAACGGCAGTGGACGGGCCGCGCGCGAGGGCCGGGCGCGCGAGGCGTCCCGGCCCATCGGTGTGTCGATCAGTCCTGGTGCCAGCACATTCGCACGCAAGCCGCCGGGCTGGCCGGCGAATGCCACCGCGCGGCCCAGCGCGGTCAAGGCTGCCTTGGAAGTCTCGTAGGCCGGCAGGCCGCTCAGCGGCGAGATCGCCGCCGTGGAGGCCACGAACACGATGGCGCTGCCGGCGGGCATGACGGCGGCGGCCTCCTGGGCGCAGAACATCGGGGCGCGCAGGTTGATGTCCTGGACCCGGTCCCAGTCTTCGGGCGTCTCCGCGCCGAAGCGATTCGGGTTGCCGATCCCGACGTTGACCACCAGGCCATCGAGCCCGCCCAGCGCAGCCGCGGCCTGGGCCACCATGCGCGAGATCTGAGCAGGGTCCGCAACGTCGGCCTGGACCGGCACCGCGCGGCCGTCCTCGCGCAGGATCAGGTCGACCGTATCCTGCGCGGCGCCGGCATCCATATCGGCGCACGCCACGGCGGCGCCCTCGCGGGCGAACAGGATTGACATGGCACGGCCATTGCCGACCGACGGCACCGGATCGACGGTGCGGCGTTGGCCCGCGCCTACCACCAGGATGCGGCGCCCGGCGAGCCGGCCGTCACGGCGCGGCACGCCAAGCGCGGGTGCAAACAGTTGCTGGTCCGGACGGCTTTCCAGGGATTCAGTCATGACGCAGCTCCAGTTTTTCCAGCGGCGGATTTTCGATATCGACTTCGAGGTTTTCCAGCAGGCGCGACACCAGCATGTAGAAGCCGATGGTTGCCAGCAGCTCGACCATCATTTGTTCGTCCAGGGCCGCCGCAACCTTGGCGTAGAGCGGCGCCGGTGCCTTGACGTCATGCACCACGGCATCGGTGAATGCGATGACAAGGCGCTCGAGTTCGCTGAAGTCTCCGTTGGCATCCGGCTTCAGCACGGCATCGATTTTTTCTTCCGGCACACCGGCGGCGCGCGCCACGCGCCGGTGCTGATGCACTTCGTAACTGGCGCCGCTGAGCGCGCCCACCCGCAGGATGACCAGCTCGCGCAGCGTGGGCGGCAGCGAGGCCTCCGTGAGAATGGCGCGGCCGAGACCGAGGAAGCCGAGCGCGATCTCCGGCGCATGCGGCAGGACCCTGTACAGGTTGAGGGCGGGACGCCCGCGCAGTTGCTCGCCAAGGCGGCCGGGGACGTTGTCCACATCGAAGTAAGGCAGTCTGGCCATGTTGTGTTGTCTCCGTTTCCTGCCGCGCGGCAGGTGATGTCGTGGTGGGAAAAGTGCAAATAGGAGTTGGCCGCCTACGGCAGCACGTTGCGCGGGTCTTGCCGCAAGACCAGGTTCCAAACCTGTTGGCCGACCGGCTGCTCGCGTTCCTCGATCAGGTGGGCGACCAGTCCCGCGCAGCGTCCGATCAGTGCCAGTCCACGGCCGAACAGCGGGTCCAGCCCCATCTCGGCGAGGATGGCGCCGATGGCGCCAGCGGCGTTGAGCGGCAGGACACGGCGCGTACCGTCGCCGCAGGCGTCGCCGAGCGCCAGGGCAAGACGACAGTACTTGCCGTGGAAGCCATTCGCGCTCGCGGTCTCCATCAGGACCGGCACGCGCGGATCACCTTGCGCGTGTATCGGATGGCCGACGCCAGGTATCGGCTTGCCGGCTGACCGGCAGGCGGCGATGATGCGCCGGGCATGCTCTGCAATGGTGGCTGCGTCGGCATCGGCCGCTAGCGACGCACCTTCTTGCAGCAGTAATTCCGCCATGTTCTGCACGGTGCCGAGGAAGCGCTCGCCGGCGCCAAGCAAGCCCGCGGCGACCGCGCCTTGCAAGGATTCCGGCGCGCCCAGCCAGGTCATGCGGGCGCTGATCGCGCTTGGCGTCAGCCCGTGGTCGACCGCGGTCACCAGCAGCGTGTCGATCATCCGCGCCTCAGCGGCGCCGGGGAGGCGCCCGAGCGCAACCAGGCAGAGCGTCTGAACGAAATCCAGCTTGCCGATCACCTCGGTGGCAAGGTCCCGCCCGCGCAGCGTGATGCGATCAGGCGTCGTGTAGCCGATCTCGGTGCGGATGCCGTTCATGCGCTCAGCCCCACGGTGATGCCGCCGCAGACGTGCAGCACCTGTCCGGTGACGAAGGACGCGCGTTCGTCGAGAAAGTACTCGACGGCGTGGACGATATCTTCCGGTTTGCCGAGCCGCCTGACCGGCACGCCATTCACAATGCGCTGCGTCAGCGCATCCTGGGCCGGGTTGACGGAGCCGAACGCCGCCGTGGCGATGGGCCCCGGCGCGACGGCGTTGACGGTGATGCCGTGCGCCGCCAGTTCCAGCGCCCAGGTACGCGTCATGGCGTTCAGGGCGCCCTTGCTGGCCGAATACGCCGTGCGCAGTTCCTTGCCCAGCGCGGCGCGGCTGGAGATATTGACGATGCGGCCGTGGCGCGCCTTTCGCATGGCAGGCACCAACGCCTGGGTGCATTGCAGCGCGGCGCGGACATTGACGGCGATTTGCCTGTCGAAGTCGTCAAGGCCGGTTTCCTCCACGCTCGCCGCCCGCAGGGTCGCCACATTGTTGACGAGGGCAGTGAAGGCATAGCGGGCCGATGCCTCCCCGAGCGCGGCGGCGAGTTGCGCCGGCTCGGCCATGTCGACTTCGACGAAATGCGTCACACCGGCCTCGGGAGGTGCCACCCGATCGAAGTTCACTACCGTGTGGCCGCGCTCGCGCAGCGTCTTGCACAGGGCCCAGCCGATGCCGCCGGAGCCGCCGGTTACCAGGATATCCGTTGGTGTCATGATGAAAGAGGCTCCTTGCCTTGAGGGTTGTTGCTGGCGTAGTTGCTTGCACTGGCGGCGAGCCGGGTCTTGAC